>CAYWBI010000109.1:7865-13268 GCA_964456445.1 uncultured Calditrichaceae bacterium | reverse complement strand
GTGTTATATTAAACACTTATAACCGACCGGAATTATTTGATGGAGAACGATGACTAATCAACCTTCTTACAGAGTCCGCCAACCGCGGACTCTGTTTTTATTTTTTATCACAATTTTATTTTTATTTACTGCATCCCAGGCCAAAAACACCGGTTATTCCTTTACTGTTATAAAGAAGACAGCTAAGCAAATGCGTATAAAAGTGGTTTTTGAGAAACCACGGCTTCATACAACCGGGGCGGTTATCCGGGCTGAAATCGCCGGGGGTGTTTATTATCCTGTTGCAGGCCAATTGCAATTGCCCGCGATTGTTGAAAAAATAAACATGCCGGGTAGGAATTTAAAGCTTAAGGTCATAAAGCAGGAAATGCATCTGTTACCTGTTCCGCACATGTCGGTTCCCCGAATGGATCAGGAAACGCTCAACACTTCTCCCCAGGTCCGATATATTGGCAAATACCGGGATTTCCCCCTTTTTGCCCTTTCGGTTTTTCCTGTGCACATAAACCCTCAGGGCAATGGTTTGTTATGGGCAAAGGAAATGACCATCGATATTTTTTCCGAGAAGAAAACGAACTCCCAACCCATCTCATCGGCAGATAAAGTGCTTCCTTTTGTCGATGACAAGCAGCTGTATTCAACGTCCGGGCAAACCGTAACCGGGCAAAGCACGTCAAAAACACTTTTTAAACCGTATGATTTTGGGACGCCCTATAAACTGTATGTACAAAAAACCGGTATATATAAAATTACCTATGATCAATTATTTGATGTGGATTATCCTGTTGACACCATTGATCCCAAAAGACTCGCCCTCATAAATCACGGTAAAGAAATCCCCATATACTTTAAGGGCCCGGAAGACGGCAGGTTTGACCCATCGGATTATTTTGAATTTTATGGTGAAAAAAACGAAAAAGCCTTTCTGCAAAAATATGCGGATGTTTATGCGGATCCCTTTAGTGATGTAAATGTTTATTGGCTTGTGGAAAAACCGAGCGCAGGTGAACGCCTTGTGGAAGAGAGCGGCGCTGTTATCGAAAAGAACAACTATGTTATCCCATTTAAATACAAAGATGTTTTGCATGTTGAAAAAAACAATCACAGGGAATTGTTTGGCAAAACGCCTGAGAAATTGGACCGTCCCGCTTATGAGATGGATCACTGGTTTTGGGGCAATGTAATCAGCGCTGTCGAAAGCCGCGGGTTTGAATTCCATTTACCATATCCTTTTGAAACCGGGGCCAGTGTTTTTGTTAACGCAATGTTACGCGGTGTATCAATTTATGATTCACGGACCAACCCGATCATCGGGCATCAGGTGGCCGTGTGGCTGAACGATCAAAAAGTTGGGGAAATATTGCCCCAAAAACGTTGGTCGGGCCAAACTATGGCCACTATAAATAATTACAATCAGGCGGGTCTTGCACAATCAAACCTGCATTTTGGAACAAATAAGCTGCGCGTGGATATGGATCAGCCCGGCTTCACCGATATCGTACTTTTAAATTGGTTCGACATTACCTACAACCGCCGATATCGTGCGGACCGGAATTACATCAAATTTCATTTACAGGATGGTCTTTTTAAAACGGACCGTGTTGTACAATTTGAAATAGATGGGTTTACAGACCCCAATATTGATATTTATAAATTGGGCATTAGCAGAATTCAGAATGGACAGGTTACTTTTTTCCAGGCTGAAGATAAATTAAACTCGTATAAGATATCCATACAGGATAATATATTTGACCCTAAGACGGAGTACATTGCGGTTGGTGAAAATGCCAAGTTAAAACCGGTATCGATAAAAGCCTATAATTATTGGAAACCCGATGATAAAGCCGCCACTCTCTTTAACAAATCTAATTTAGCCGACTTACTGATTGTTACCGGCGATGTATTTTTGCAACAGGCCAAGCGGCTCAAAGCCCTAAAACAAGAAATGGGCTATAATGTTGAAATCGTTTCAGTGAACCAAATTTATGATTTGTTTAATTTTGGCGTTAAGTCCCCTTTAGCAATAAAAGACTTTTTAAAATATGCTTACAGGTCCTGGGACCAAAGCGATCCGTTAAAATATGTAATCCTGCTTGGCGATGCGTCTTATCGGGCCAATGTGGAAAACAAACCGGAAACCGATATCGTACCGACGATCATGTTTGTTACACATAGCTACGGCGCAGCGCCTGCGGATATCCAATATACCCTTCTGTCTGGCGATGATCTGGTCCCGGACGTTGCCATCGGGCGCATCCCGGCCAGCGATTCGGAAGAGCTGACCAATTATCTCGACAAGGTAGAAGCTTATCAAAAAAATCCGCACATCGGTCAATGGCGCGACAAGGCGCTTATGATTAGCGGTTTTGACGCCGGGGGCTCGGACAGGGAAACATTGACCAATAAGCCCATCTTTCGCTCGCAAAACAATCGGATTATTGATTTGAAGATGCCCCAGGATGTTTTCGCTTTTAAGTTGAATTCAGAAAAGAATGACACCATCCAGGGCTTCGACCCGGATTTCGGCAGTACGCGTGAGTTGATAGATTATTTCGATGAGGGCGTCACATTTATAAACTTCTTTGGACATGGCGGTGGCGCAATTTGGGCGGATGAAGGTTTGTTTAAGTTAAATGACGTCGATAACCTGAACAATGAAAATTTATATCCTTTTATATCCAGCATGACGTGTTTTACGGGCGCTTTTGAAAACCCCAACCGCGAGGGGTTGGCCGAAAAAATGCTTCTTGTAAAAGATAAAGGCGCAATTGCCGTTTTGGCAAGTTCGAGTGTTGGTTGGAAGTATAATGATTTTGCCGTAAGCTGGGCGCTGCATGACTATCTTTGGGACGATGCTGTCTCCTTTGGCGATGCGATTAATTTTATGAAAATCGATTATCTCGTCAATCCGGTTTACTATACCGAAAACGGCAAGACCACAACACCTTCACATTCTGAATTAATCTATTCGATGGTGAACCAGTATAACCTGCTTGGCGATCCTACGTTGCTGCTGCAAAAGCCCAACGGTATTATTACGGTAACCCCCGAAACGACCGTCCCACAGGCAGGGCAAACAATAAAAGTCGCGCTAAAAACCCCGATGACTTCCGGCGCTGCCACGGTTGAAGTATCGGATGTTAATAATGTAAAACTTTTCAGCAAAGCAATTCCGGTTTCAGCAGGGGTGGCGTCTTTCGATTATCCTGTTCCCGCGGGACGAAGTGGGCAAAATTTAAAAATTAAAGTTTATGCCCAAAATGGAAGTGATGACGCAAGTGGCCACAGCGCAATCGCGGTTTCAAGTTCAATCTTATCTACAATTCAGACTACGCCGCGCATTCCACTGGTAAATACGCCCATTTCTTTTAGTCTCACTTTAAAGAGTTTTGCTCAGGTCAGCACAGTAGAATTGCGTAATTTCAGGGATTTTAACTTTTCCGGCTCTCTCGGTATAAAAATTTCCATGATGCGCGTAAACGATTCAACGTATCAATCGGTAAATCCCTTTCCCGGATTTTCGACAGAAGGATTGAAATATTATGAGGTCGTTATACGAGATGAAAATGGCGCCGAACGCAAATATGACCTGCAAAAAATAAATGTTGGCGATAACAGGCCTAATCTGACCATCGACGCCCAATCGCTTGGTTATTTGGGCAATGATTTGTTACAGTTCAAATTTGATGTGGTCAATACAGCCGATGCCTTTTTATCGGGCGCGCTGGTACAGGCTTTCGTTGATAGTGGTATTGCCTCCGGAACTCCGTTCTATTCGACGCAAGTATCGTTGAACAGTATGGAAACGAAGACGTTGCAGGTACCAACCACCTCCATTAAATATAAACCCGTGCACCAGTTTAAAATCATTGTGGATAAAAACAATGATATCGTCGAGCGAAATGAGAATGACAATACCTTACAACTCAATTTGAAAACGGATAAAATCTGGATCAAGTATGACATAGGTACATCGGTTGATGGCGTTACAAATGATTCATTATCCATCACGGACTACTGGACTCTTTATCTTGCGCCAAATGCGGTCAGCGCCTCTACGGTTCTTGACGTGATCCCCGAAAATATATTTACTTATTTGCAGAACAGCGAACAGAAAGACCTTAAATTTATTCGCTTATTTGGTCAAACAGATAGTTCGGCATTGCGCATCAATGTCGATAATGCAGTGACCACCTTTACAAAGCCACTCACTTTGCATGCCCGGCTGGACACCCTTATTCTTAGTCCGTCCGAGTTGCAATACGTTTCCTTTTTTCGTTTTGACAACTATCTTGGCTTGTGGGTAAAAAGCCCATCTGTCGTGCATAAGAGCTGGCTGGAAACATCGATTGACAAAAGCGGTTTATATGGCGTGTTCAGTTTTAAAGACCAGAAAGCCCCGGTTATTGAAATTACGGCCAATGGGCGTCCCCTTCGTGACAATATGCTTGTCCGCTCAAAACCGGCGCTGGCCATTTTGTTACAGGATGAAAACGGGATAGACCTCTCCAATCATTTTTCGATAAAAGTTGATGGGACTGATTTCGATTCCAATGAGTTGACCCTTCCGGACAGTATAACCAATCCAAACGCGATATCTTTGTTGCTTACACCGGAGTTCGAAAAAGGGGCGCATAACCTGGAAATTGAAACAGCGGATATCAATGGCAATATTCAGGCCGTCTCAAAGGCTTTCCTTGTATCAAGTGACAATGATTTGGTTGTGCATGGTAATTATCCAAACCCCTTTGAGCAAACCACCATCATTTCGTTCGATAATAGATTTACCGGACCGTTGGATGAGTTAACGATTAAGATTTATAGTGTGTCCGGGCATTTGGTCCGCTCAAAACAATTGCACGCACCGGATAATGTACAAACCGATGAAAAATTATTGGATACCGGTTATCATGAAGTCGAATGGGACGGTATCGACGATGGCGGGAATGAAGTTTCAAACGGGGTTTATTTTGTAACCGTCCGGGCAAGATATACTGAGAAGATTACCGGTAAAAAATTTGATGTCACCAAGAAAATTAAGGTAGCGCGTCTTCGATGAGAAAAATACTTCCTTTATTGATCGTATTGATTTTATCCGGCCAATCAATGGCCGGGAAATATGCCGGTTCTTTTCTGGAACTCGGTGTTGGCGCCAAAGCGCTTGGCATGGGCAGCGCTTTTGTTGCGGTAAGTAATGACGCCTATGGTTTTTACTGGAACCCAAGCGGTTTGGCCTTTATGGAAAACCTACAGGCTGCCTCCATGTACGCGGATCTGTTTAATTCGCTTGAAAGCCAAAGTTTTTTAAGCGTGGCCATGCCGGTTTTTGGCGGGGTAACCATTTCCGCCGCCTGGATGCGGCTTAGTGTAAACGATATCCCTCGTTACCCCGGTTTTAACCCC
>CAYWBI010000109.1:0-7765 GCA_964456445.1 uncultured Calditrichaceae bacterium | reverse complement strand
GGCACAACTTACTTCCCGGCCAAACGGATATTTTGCAAGCGCCAGTGATGCCTTTGTTCTTAGTTTTGCAAAGTACAAACGAGTGATGCTGGATTTAGGTTGGCAATATTTTGAGTTTCCCATCGACTTTGGATATGGGGTAAATTTTAAAATACTGCGCGAATCCATTGACGACAAATCCGGTAGTGGGATTGGGCTTGATGCGGGTATGATGGTTAAAATTGGCTTGGAAAACGTTTTTAACGATCCAAATTATGGACAGCTGGTTTTCGGGATAAATATTCAGGATATTTCCGAAACCCGTATTTCGTGGAATACGCTTTCCAAACAATCCGATAAAATTCAACGAAATTTTAAATATGGTTTCGCCTTTATACAACCGTTAAATTTTGTTAATAGTGAAATTACTTTTGCTTTTGATTTAGATACCCGCTATGGTGGGAGTACCCATTTTGGCGGTGAATATCTGTATGATAAGTTATTGGCATTGCGCGCCGGGGTAAATGAAGGTAACTTTACCGCCGGAGCGGGAATTTATCTTTGGAAATTAAATTTGGATTATGCCTTTCAAAGTCATGATCTTGGGAATACACACCGGGTTTCTTTATTATTTCATCTATAGTCATGAAAAAATTATTTTATAGTTTTATAATTTCATTTATATTGCTCACGGCATGTAAGCAGCCGACGCAGGGAACGGGCAAATCGCCGGACCCACCCCGGATGGTGCAAAAAACCGAAGGGGCGGATACCATGCTTTACGAACCGGGCATTGATGCATTGCCCGGTCTGAATAACGAAATGGAACTTATGTGGTATAAGGCGTCATTTGAACAGGATATTGATTTCTACAGAATCTACCGAAGCGCTGAAACTTCAGGAACCGCCAATTATTCGTCGATTGGTGTTTCCACTTCAAATTCGGGGGAAGATACCACCTTTATTGATAAAAATAATCTTGGAGTAGATACAACATATTATTATTTTGTCACATCGGTTAATAGAGATGGGAAAGAGAGTTTGCCCTCGGATACGGTATGGTATAAATTACTGCCTAAAGCCAGGCCAACGAGTCCAGCCGGGGTTGAAACGAATCAACAGTCTATTGCCTTTACATTTAATATTCCGCCCAATGCGATTCCGAATGGTTATATTTTAAGGATCGAGCATCAAATTGGGCAGAATTTAATTGAACTTACTTATATTGATGTAGTTGAGCCTCTTGTCAATTTTGGGGAAACGCAGATTTCTTATCTTTTGGATAAAGATGTAACGACTATTTTTCAAAACAATACAGAGTATCGTTGGCGTATTGATTTATTGTCCGGCGATAAAAAACATTCTGGTTCTGAATCGGAATGGGTGTATTTTTCTACAAATTGGGGAACTTAATGAGAAAGCTTTTCCTGGTCATTACGCTGGTGTGTTTTCTAAATGGCCTTGTTGTGGCACAAACATTTGACAAATTACCAAGTTTTAGCGCAAATAAATCACAATTTTCTGATAAACCAGCTCAATATATTCTTGGAAGTGGCGATATACTTCTTGTAAGTGTAAATTTATGGGGTCATGTTCAAAGGCCGGGCATTTACAGTATCCCCAGCGCTTATTCATTAATTGATCTAATTTCATCGGCTGGTGGCCCTTTAAATACCGCACGTCTTAATGATATTCGAATTGTGCGTAAAAACCAGGAAGTCATAAAAGTTGATATAGAAAAATTTCTGAAAACAGGTGACAATACCTTGTTGCCGCAGCTTCAGCCGGGCGATACGATTATTGTCTCTGGCAGCATTCAGGATCTGTTTTCCAGTTTTGTCGGCTTAATGCGTGATATTGCCATCATTGTAAATGTATTTGTTCTTGCAACAAGAGTTAAGTAAAGTTTTATTTAGTTTTAAATTTCTATAACTTATGTCTTTAATTATAAATGATACAACGGGCTTAGGAGCTGTTGATGAAAAGATTAGGTACTTTATTTCTGGTTGTCTTTTTTGTGTCAAGTGCTTTGGCACAACTTCCTAATGGAGAAAAGACTTTTATACGTACCCAAACGGCCAATACTTATGATAAGGGCGAACTGGGTATTTATGCCAACATGAATTTTTATTCGAAAGCCGGGGATTTTATTGGCCAGGGTCTGAAACCTGCTGATTTTGCAGCCGTTAATTATTGGCTTGTCGCCGGTAATGCGGTATTCACCTATGGCTTATTCGATCATCTTGACGCAACACTTGGCGTCCGGGTTTATCAGGATACCCACTTTTCGAATGAATTCAATTTTCCGGACGATATATTTTTAACCGTCAAATATGGTGGTTTTAAATTTGGCAGAAACCATTTTTCTCAGGCGATAATGACAAGTTTCCGTTTTCCTACAGGCGAAGTCCACAACTATCCCTTTACGGAATATGCCAGCGGCGCTTTTGAATATGGTTTTATGTATGCCTTTTCATACTATGCCGATCCGTATCTGCCCCGCCGGGCATTTAATGCACATTTTAATGCCGGTTGGTGGAACTATAACGAACTGGGTACCACGCTATATACCCGTTCCAATGGCGAAGAACTAAAAGGCACGGTTAATTCCAGTGATTTTCGCATGGCCCTTGCCTTTTCCTACCCAACAGGTCTTTTTGATTTTCGTCTCGAATTGACCGGGATGCTATTCCTGCAACAACCGGATAAATTTGTTTATAGTGCCGAAGAATGGGCCTTTATTTCGCCCAGTATCCGCTACAGAATATTTAAATGGGTATCGGCCGACTTTGGTCTTGATTTTCGCATGTCGCCAAAAGACAGAAATGGAACATTTGGTATCCCACAGATCAGTGAAACCGTTGATCTGCCACCAAACTTTCCAGACTGGCGTGTCCAGATGGGTTTAAATTTTGATTTTAACATACTCTCTAATGACAAAACAAGTGTTATTAGTTATGAACAAAAAACAGCCAATGAAAAGGCAAAAGTTTTTGAAACCGTTCTTGAAGAGAAAGAAAAGGCGAATGCCGTTCAGGACGAAATAGAAAATCTGAAAAAGATACGTAAAGACGCCGAAAAAGAAATTGAAGAACTAAAGAAAATACTGGATGACGAATGATTAAAATCTCTACAAATTTTAAGGGGAGGTTACCGATGAAACGAATCAGCTTGGTCTTGCTGATGATCCTGTCCACATATTTGATGGCCCAGGCGCCGATGGGCAGCAAAAGCTTACTCAATATGCAGACAGCACGCACCTTTGAAGCGGGACGTTTTGAAATCCGCTCGGATATGAATTTTTATACCAAATTAGCAGATTTTATTGGCAACCCAAATTTAAAGCCTTCTGATTTTAGGGCTGTCAATTACTGGTTGGTCAACGGTGGTTTGGCTTTGACTTACGGTATATCGAATCATTTTGATCTTACCGTTGCCCCGGGCTTGTATCAGGACACACATGCCATCAATGAATATAATTTACCGGATGATATTCGCGTGTATGCAAAGGCGGGTTCCTTTGATTTTGCCAATCGTTCTATGTATGCAGCGGCAACTATTGGTATCCGTTTCCCGCTTGGCGAAGTGCATAATTATCCGTTTACATACTATACCAGCGGAGCTATTGAATATGGTTTTTCCGGCGCCCTGTCGTACTATGCCGATCCATATTTGCCGGACCGTTCATTTAGCGCGCATTTAAACGTTGGCTGGTGGAACTACAATGAAGCCGGTGACGAGTTACGTCCCGGTAAATTTGCAACCGTCAATTCACAAGCGCTAAATTATGCCATTGGGGTCTTATATCCGACGGATATGTTTGATTTCCAGTTTGAGTTAACCGGCTTAAACTATTTGACTCAACCGGATGTCTTTGTTTTCAGCCGGGAAAACTGGATGTATATTACCCCCAGCATCAAGTATAAGCCATTTAGCTGGGCAAAAGTTAATTTAGGTCTCGATTTTCGTCTGGTTGGCGATAAAGATGAAAGTGTTGGCCTGACAAACTATGCCAAAGTGGATTTGCCCAACTATACAAGTTGGCGCGTTCATTTAGGGTTCGAACTTACCGTATTGCCACTTCTTGGCGAATCCGCCAGTAGTGAAAGTCCGGCCGTAGTTCAAAAAAACCAGTTTAAAAAACGGGTTGAGTTTTTTCAGAAGGTGATTGATGAAAAAGAAAAATCTGAAAATATAAAGGAAGAGTTAGACAAATTAAAGGATGAACGCGCACAGGCTGAAAAAGAGCTTCAGGAACTTAAACAAATCCTCGAAGAAGAAGGTGGCGATTAATTCTAAAAAAAAGTATCTGTTTATTCTAATCCCCCATTATTGGGGGATTTTTTTTATCCAAAAACGAATCTTGCCCTGCTTGCCTTTTAACTCTAAATTCCCTTTTTTATTCACACTTCTGCCGGTTTTGTCAAAAAATATATAATTAGTTAAGGCGGAATCATATTCGTAATTTGTAATGATGGTTTTTATCCAGATGAGGTTTTATGAATTCTGAAAATATCGCTCAAATTGAAAAATATAAAGAGAAACTTGTTCAGCTAAGAGGTTATCTTTGACTTAGACAAAAAAGAAGAAGAATTAGCAAAATTAACCAACGAAACCGAAGTCGATGGCTTTTGGGATGACAAGCGTCAGGTTAAAACGGTTTATGATAAAATTAACCAGCTTAAGGCCTGGACCGATGCCTGGAATAATTGCCGTGAAATACTTGACGAACTTGAGATCATTATCGAGCTAAGTCAGGAAGCTGATGATGATAGCCTCAATGCTGAATTCAATGATTTATATAAGAAATTGATAAAGGCCTTTGATGATATCGAATTCAGAAGAATGCTTGGTGGGCCGAATGATCCCAAAAATGCCATATTGACTATTCATCCGGGTGCGGGTGGAACCGAAAGCCAGGATTGGGCGGAAATGCTTATGCGTCTTTATTTACGCTATGCGGAGCGCAGCGGATTTAAGACAGAGATAATGGATTTACAAAGCGGGGATGAAGCGGGTCTTAAAAGTGTAACAATCGAAGTCCAGGGTTCGTATGCCTATGGCTACCTAAAGGCGGAAGCAGGTGTTCACCGCCTGGTGCGTATCTCGCCATTTGATTCCAATAAGCGCCGCCATACCTCTTTCGCCTCGGTCTTTGTACTCCCCGAAGTTGATGAGAACGTGGATGTTGAAATTAATATGAGTGACTTGCGTATCGATACCTATCGCGCAAGTGGCGCGGGTGGCCAGCATGTAAATAAAACAGATTCGGCAATTCGCTTAACCCATCTGCCAACGGGTCTTGTGGTTCAATGTCAAAATGAACGATCTCAGCATCAGAACAAGGCAAACGCCTTAAAGATTTTAGGGGCAAAACTTTATCAATTGAAAATAGATGAACAAAAAGCTAAAATGAAGGATTTGGAGAGCACAAAAAAGGAGATCGGCTGGGGAAGCCAGATTCGTTCTTATGTTTTTCACCCTTATACTATGGTCAAAGATCATCGTACAAATTATGAATCAAGTAATGTGCAAAATATAATGGATGGCGATATTGATGCTTTTATCCATGAATATCTTGTAAATTTTGGAAACAGTTAACGGAGCAAATTGTGGAAGATCAAAATCAACTTATAAAAGTACGGAAACAAAAATTAGACGCCTTAAGGGAAAGTGGTATCAATCCCTATCCTTATAAATATGAGCGTACACATTTCTCAAAAAGCTTAAAAGATAATTTTGAAAATCTGGAGGGAACCGAAGTAGCCGTAACCGGACGTATCATGGCGCTGCGTAAAATGGGCAAGGCATCCTTTTGCCAGGTACAGGATATGTACGGGCGTATCCAGCTTTATATTGCACGGGACAATATTGGCGTTGATACGTATTCGATGTTTAAAACATTGGATATTGGTGATTTTATTGGTGTGACCGGGTTGTTAAAAAAAACAAAAACCGGTGAGGTTTCTGTCTTCGCGGGTCAGCTGGAGTTGTTATCTAAATCTATCCGTCCCCTACCAATTGCCAAAGAAAAAGAAGAAGATGGTCAAAAAGTGATTTATGATCAGTTCGCGGATAAAGAAATGCGCTATCGTCAGCGCTATGTGGATTTGGTTGTAAACCCGGATGTGAAGGAAGTTTTTGTGAAGCGCTCCAAAATCATTACGGCTATACGGGAATTCTTAAACAGGAAGGAGTTCCTCGAAGTTGAGACGCCGATTTTACAGCCAATTTATGGCGGTGCGGCCGCACGCCCATTTACCACGCATCATAACACACTGGATATGAAACTTTATTTGCGGATTGCCAATGAATTATATCTGAAACGGCTGATCGTCGGTGGTTTTGACCGTGTGTATGAATTTGCCAAGGATTTTCGTAATGAGGGCATGGACCGTTTTCATAACCCGGAATTTACACAGGTAGAACTTTATGTCGCCTATCAGGACTACCACTGGATGATGGATTTTGTCGAACAAATATTTAATCATATTGCCATCAGTCTTAACGGAACGTCAAAAATTAAGTTTAAAGAACATGAAATTGATCTGACCCCACCCTGGCGCAGATTACCCATTTTAGATGCTATCAGTGAATATACGGGCGAACAACTCAAGGGTCTTGATGAATCTGCCGTACGTACGGTTGCCAAAAAGTTAAATGTAGAAGTGTCCCCGGAAATGGGCTATGGAAAAATTGTTGACGAGATTTTTGGGGAGCTTGTTGAACCGCATCTGATTCAACCCACATTTATTATGGACCATCCGGTGGAGATGTCGCCTCTGGCCAAAAAACATCGTTCGGAGCCGGGATTGGTTGAGCGTTTTGAACCGATCATGGGTGGTAAGGAAGTGGGCAATGCCTTTACGGAATTAAATGATCCAATCGATCAGCGCGAACGGTTTATGGCACAAATGGATTTGCGCAGCCGTGGCGATGATGAAGCACAGATGCTTGATGAAGATTTTCTGCGCGCGCTTGAATATGGCATGCCCCCGACGACCGGTCTTGGTATTGGTATCGACCGGCTTGTAATGCTGATGACCGATCAGCCCAGCATCCGTGACGTTATCTTTTTCCCCCAAATGCGAGCAGAGAAATAAATGTCCTTTCCTTCTTTTGTTGCCCGGCGCTATCTGCGCTCTAAACGTAAAACAGGATTTATTTCCATTATTACCTATGTTTCCATTGCAGGCATTGCCATCGGGGTGTTAGCGCTAATCCTGGTTGTTTCCGTACAAAATGGTTTTGAAGGTGAAGTAAGGTCACGGCTTATCGGCGCGGATTCCCATATTCGGGTAAGAAAGTATTTTTCCGAAACGATTGAGAAGCCGGATTCTGTGATGCAGATAGTAAAAAAAGTACCTGGTGTAAATGGTGTAACCATGGCTATTTATAAAGAGGCCATGATTAGTTCAAACTCCAGGCAGGAAGCCACGGCGGTTAAAGGGATCGATCCTGCAACCGTGGACAATGTTGTGCCCATAAGGGATAAATTCGTTCTCGGTGAGCTGGATTTCGAACCTAAGGTTATCAAAAAAAAGAAGCTGCCCGGAATTGTGCTTGGCCGTTATCTTGCAGATAATCTTATGGCTGTAAATATTGGTGATCTGGTCTCTGTTTGGGCCATGCCGGAAGAAGGCGGGGTGTTTTCCCAGCCGCGCATAAAACAGTTTTATGTTGCCGGTTTGGTTGAGTACGGCTATTTTGAATATGATAAAATATTTTCCTATATGTCGATAAAAGACGCCCAGGAATTATTTGATATCAAGGGTGTTTCGCGGGT
>CAYWBI010000108.1:0-13323 GCA_964456445.1 uncultured Calditrichaceae bacterium | reverse complement strand
CCGTTTGTCCCCGGGATAAATCCCGGGGTTATTCATGAAGTCACCGGAGTTATCTCCCAAAATTAAACCGGATAGTAGAGAACATTCATAAATTATTTCCTGCCCTCTGTAACCTTTATTTACAGATTACATCTGAATAAGAAAGTTAAAAACAAAATCATAAAATTTATTATTGCAACCGGAGGAACCAATGACAGAGCACCTAACAAAAGACGCCTTTTTACAAAAGGTTTTTAATTTTGAGCAAAACCAGGACTGGAAATTTGAAGGAGATGTTCCTTGCATCATCGATTTTTATGCTGACTGGTGTGGCCCCTGCAAAATGGTGGCCCCGGTTTTGGAAGAACTTTCCGAAGAATATGCGGGTAAATTAAATATATATAAAGTGAATACCGAACAAGAGCGTGAACTCGCCGCCGCATTTGGTATCCAAAGTATTCCATCCATGCTTTTTGTTCCGATGAACGACAAGCCACAAATGGCCGTGGGCGCTTTACCAAAGCAATCCATCGAACAAGCCATGGGTGAAGTTTTAGGCGTCACAAAAGTTGTAAACTAACTATCTCCCCTGGTTAGATAAACAAAAAGCCGGCCCTTACGGGCCGGCTTTTTTTATAATCTTTAATTCTGGATAGCCAGAACATTTATATAGGTTTGACCGCATTCTTTAGCCAGGTTTTTACATCCCCATCCACAAGCGGTGAAAGTTTTTCCCATACAAAAGCATGATACCGGTTTAACCACTCTACCTGATCCGCATCCAGGATATCCCTATCTACCAAACGCGTATCGATGGGACAAACCGTGGCCGTTTCAAATTTTAAAAATTTGAATTCATCCGTCGTTTTTTCATCATCATCAACCACGGTAATCAGGTTCTCTATTCGGATGCCATAGGCGCCATCCTTATAGTAACCGGGTTCATTGGAACAGATCATGCCTTTTTCCAATGCCACGGTGAACGCACGGGTTGGATTGATAGATTGCGGTCCTTCATGCACCCCTAAAAAGGCGCCAACACCATGACCCGTTCCGTGATTATAGTTCAAACCGATATCCCACAAAGGTTTTCGGGCAATGGTATCCAGCGCGGGCCCTTTTGTCCCCTCGGGGAAACTGGTTAGCGCCAGGTTGATATGACCTTGCAGAACTTTGGTAAAGTGTACCCTGGATTCATCGGTTACCGGGCCCAACTTTATGGTGCGGGTTATATCTGTGGTCCCATCAAGATATTGCCCACCGGAATCTATAAGATAAATGCCTTCCGCCTCGAGGGGTATATCGCTTTCCTGTGTGGCAGAATAGTGAATGATGGCCCCGTGGATTTTATAACTGGAGATGCTACCAAAACTCAGTCCCATAAACATTTCTTGCTGTTTACGGAAATCTTCTAACTTATCTGAAGCAGATATTTCCGTAACGCCTCCCTGGACTACGGTATTATCAAGCCAATGCAGGAAATCTACCATGGCCACACCATCACGGATATGGCAGGCACGCCAGCCGGCCAATTCAGCCTTATTCTTTATCGCTTTAAATTTAGTGACCGGACTGGTGGCGTCATACACCGGGCATTGATTTATAAATTTCCCTACAATCCAATGATTTGTTGCCGCCATATCGAGCCAAACCCGTTTACCTTCGGCGGCAAGCGCATCCAACGACATGCCAAACTCATCATATTCCTTTATAACTGCAAGGCCTTCAAGATGCTCTAACACATCGCTGCCGACCTTGCTTTTCTTTACAAAAAGTTGCGCGGCATCTGCGGTGATTATCGCATAGGCAATGGCCACCGGATTATAATCAACATCGTTGCTGCGAATGTTGAAAAACCAGGCAATGGCATCCAGCATGGACAGCACATGTGCATGTACCCCCTTTTGGGACATTTCAGTGCGCAGACGTTTCAATTTACTTTCAACACTTTCACCGGCATATTTCAACGGATGAACGAAAATCGCTTCGTCCGGGAAACCTGGTTGGTCTTCCCAAAGATCATCGATCAGATTGTCATCCATAAATTTGATATTTATGCCACTTTGCCGTAGGTCTTTTACCAGATGAACGGCACGGGTATGACTAACTGTTTTGGGATCGATTCCAACCGCGTCACCGCTATTCAATTCAGTACTTAAAAATTCTTCGATGGAAGGAACACCGCTGTTCCCCATTCTGAACAAATCAATCCCACTCCCCTTAAGCTGTTGTTCCGCCTGAACAAAGTATCGCCCATCGGTCCACAAACCGCAGGCTCCGGTGGAAATAACCACATCCCCTGCCGAACCGGTAAATCCGCTTATCCATGGCCTACGTTGCCATAATGCCGGGACATACTCACTTTGATGTGCATCGGAACTGGGAATAAGGTATGCTTTTACCCCCAGTTTCCCCATTTTCATTTTAAGTTTTTCAACCCGTTGAGCAATCATCTGTGCCTCCAGTTTTAAAATAAGATAAATTAATTCCAAAAATCCCAATTTATGCCAAAACGTATCCGACGGACATAGGCGTTATATCCTTCGATAATATGATAATTCGTGGCAAAAGGATTTTCTACCATAAAATACAATCGTGCCTCATCCACCGTTGCAACCGCCTTTAAGTTATACTGCCGATATGATGCTTTTTTTTGATCATTCCAATAAAACCGTTCTACTATTGGATTAAAAAACATTTTATTGGCGCTGCCGTTCCAACTTGCCATGGCAGAGAGGTCAAGGATCAAGGCACCTTTTAACCATACGTCATGATAGCTTAGTGCAAAGGTAACAGCGGACTGTGGCGCTATCATTTCTTTTGTCAATAGCATATGCCCCAGGCCACGCAAATGCAGTTTCCATACTTTCCAGGAACCACCCGCCTGCAAATACCCCCAGGAACGCGTGGCGCCATTTTTAAAACCACTGCCACTCAATAATATTTCATCTTTCACCTGTTTATATCCCATGCGGCCATTCAGCTTAAATGCCCGGGCAAGACGGGTTGAATAAGCTGAATAAAGATCGATGATTGCTTCCGGACGGATCGTTGCATTTCCTTTAAACCCATACGCGTTAAAATAACGCTCGGCGATATCCGGCAACCGCTGTCTGAAAGAGAATCCCGCGCGTAACCGCTCCCTGCCATCTGTCGATTGATGCCTCAATTGTGACCCGAGAAGATACACAACTTTATGATTATTTTCCTGGATAACGGAAACAATGTTCCTTAAGTCTATGTGATTTGACCATTTAAGATGCTGTTGTATATTTAGCCAAAAACGGTTGATCGACTTTGGTGATGAATACGCCGTGCCCCAAACATACGTCTGGTTTATCAGAAAACGGAGCTTCCAGTTTTGTCTTTGACCCTGAATATTTTTTTGCAGATAAAAACGCCACTGATCATAGCGATGCAATAGTTCAAAAGAATCCGGTTTGGAATGTACTGTGCGCCGGACCCCGGTAAAATGCAGACCGGCAGAAAAACCATGGCTGCTATCTGACTGCTCCTTAAATTCAATTCCATAATAATCACGATAATTGGAGCGGCTATAATCCGGGTAAGCGCTTATGTTTTGCATACCGCTCTTTTGTCGGTTTAGGCCATAACTAAAAATCAGCGTATGTTTAACATCCGGATAAAAGACCAGCCGTCCATCATACTTGACACCGGTATAGGCGCTATTGGACCAAAATCCGTCATAACCACGATTAAACCCGGCTAAATACAGATCCGTTTTTGGGGTTAGCCTTTCCGACAACAGTAAACTTAAATCAAAGGAGCCGTAGTCCCCTTCCCAATAACGGATGCGGGAGAATGGTTCTTTCGGGGCATTATTGCGGTTTTTATATTGTATCGCCGAAGGCGATAGGGCAAGCGGTTTTAGGGTATTGATCATATCTATGGACAACAACCGTGAATTATACATACCGTTCAAACGGTCATTCTGTTGCCAATCATCCCTATAAACTTCCAGTTGTTGTGGAAGCATATTGAGGGGTGCGCTATAACGTGGTCGTCCATAGTCTAAAAAATCAAATAATTGATAGTTTGGAGAATAATCAAAAATATCTCCGACATCGTCAATGGGCAAGGCGTGCCATGCACCAATATGATAGAGCGGATCGGAGGATAATGAATCCGGAGACGGTTGGGGTTGACCCGTTATAAACGTCATACCTAGAAAGAGGAAAATCAGTAATCGGTTATAAAATTTATATGAAAGAACCAGAAATCGATGTTCCAATAAAATCACCTGGGATAAACTAAAATGCATATTTTATAAAAGTAATCATTAATCTCCTATCAATCTACTTGAATTAATTAAAAATTACACTAAATTCCCTATAAAGAAAAATGAAGATCATCTGATATAACTTTTAAACAACAAAGGAGTTCAATAATGACGTATATTGTAGGTGAACCATGTGTAGGAGTTTGTGATACCGCTTGTGTGGAAGTGTGCCCGGTCGATTGTTTTTATCCGGCGGAAGGCCATAGTTTTGACGATGAAGAAGGTAAGGTAAAAATGCGCTCGGCAAATGAAATGCTCTATATCCATCCGGAAGAATGTATCGATTGCGGCGCCTGTGAACCCGAATGCCCGGTAGAAGCCATCTATCCGGAAGATGAAGTTCCCGATGATCAAAAAAGTTTTATAAAAAAGAACTATGCCCGTTTTGGGCTGTAATATTTTTTACCGGGAGCGCCCTGCTCCCGGTTTTCCCATAACCGCTATATCGCCAGGATAATTAATATCACAGCGTTTTTTTACGCAAATTAGTAAGAATCAAATAATTACATGTCTATTATAAACGGAATCCGGTACAGCCGATTTTTATGGCATGGGATTAATATCTTAAAAAATCTTTTGCAAGATAATTTTGAACGTAATCCTTTACGCCATCTTCCAAAGAGGTGGAAGGTTTGCTAAACCCGGCTTCATGAATTTTATCCATCCGCGCCTGGGTGAAATATTGGTATTTTTCACGCAGGGTTTCCGGCATATCAATATAGTCGATTTGTGTTGGAAGATTTAGCGCGGCAAAGGTTGCCGAGACTAAATCCTTAAAGGAGCGTGCCATTCCGCTACCAACGTTATATAAACCGTTTACAGCGGGATTGTTCATTAAAAACCAAATAACATCCAGTGTGTCTTTTACATAAACAAAATCGCGTAACTGGCCTCCATCGGCATAATCGGGCCGGTGGGACCGGAACAGCTTTACGCGCCCGGTTTCATTTATCTGATTAAAGGCTTTGAAAATAACCGAGGCCATGTCACCTTTTTGATATTCATTTGGGCCATAAACATTGAAGAACTTTAGTCCGCAAATCTTGTCAAACCAGCCTTCTCGTCGCGCTCTGAGATCGAACAGCTGCTTGGAATAGCCGTACATGTTCAACGGGCGTAACTGATGGATGAGCGCTTCGTCGTCAGCGTATCCGTTTTCCCCGCCACCATAGGTGGCGGCGGAGCTGGCATAGATAAAACGTGCTTTGTTCTCCAAAGCGTATTGCGCGAGACGCAGGGTGTACCGATAATTGTTTTCCATCAGATAAGCGGCATTGCGTTCGGTGGTGGCACTGCACGCCCCGAGGTGTATTATAGCCTCGATATTGTCCGCTCCATCAAAGTAATCAAACAACATGGACCGATCCAGATACTCATAAAAATCGAGATGACGCAGGTTTGTCCATTTATCGTTTTCACGCAGGACGTCCACCACAATGATATCATTTCGTCCTTCGCGGTTTAAACGCGAAACCATACAACTACCGATAAACCCGGCCGCTCCGGTCACTATTATCATCTTATATCCAGAATTTTATGCTACTGCCATTATCAGCAAAAAAAGACACCATACAAGAATGGCACCCACTCTCTCTCGTTGCCGATCTTCTTTCGTATTTTATTGTTCCCGGCTTGCCACATTGGCTACCGGGCCGCATTGACAAATAGATTGTTCAACCTTTTTTCGTAACGTTGTTTCCAGGCGCCTTTATGATAGGCATAACCGGCAATCAATGGAAATGCCACGGTCGCCTCGCCATATACCATTTGTTCATAAGTGTCATCCACTTTCCCCCAGGAAGATGCTTCTTTCAGCGTAGAACCGGAAAGACCGCCATCACGTTCATCGGCAACGGTAATTTGAACCGCATATTTGTGCATGGGCACATCTTCACCAAGCACCTCGGCTGCAACAACGATATCCTGAACAAAGTTTTTTGGAACGCCCCCTCCCAGCATAAAAATACCGGATTCCCGATGTGCCATCTTTATACGGGTTATTTCCAGGAAATCAGCGGCAGAATCAATTGTAAGTCTTGGACCCGTTGCATGGAACTGGTGATGCACGAGACCGAAGCCCGCAGAACAATCACTAAAGGCAGGGACAAAAACCGGGATGTCTTTTTTAAAACAATTATAGACGATGGAATCTTCACGACTGGATAAATATTGCCCATTTTCATCAAGATAACGCCCCATCTCATTTATAAACCCGCGCGAAGAATACGGTCGTTTTTCCAGACCGTCACAAATTTTGGCGATGGTCTCATCACAGCTGCGCAGGTCTTCCTCATCGATATAGGTGTCATAAATGCGGTCAATCATCAGTTCCCGCAGTTGATTGTCGTCGGCTTTGGGATCACCCTTATAATGGTAGAATCCGAGCGCCTCGAAAAAATCCTGATCAACAATATTGGCGCCGGTAGAGACAATGGCGTCAATCATATTGTTTTGCAGCAAGATGACCACTGCCTTTTTTAATCCGGCGCTTATCAACGAACCTGCCAGGGTCAAAAATACAACGGTCTCTTTTTCCGCGAGCATCATATTGTAAATTTTTGCTGCACGATTGATGTTTCTGGCCTGGTAGGCCATTTTGCCCATGGCATCCACAAGGGGAACAACATCATATTCTGTTATATCAATATGCTCGATTTTTGTAGATAAGATTTGACTTTTTTGCATGGTCCATCCATTATTGTCGATTAAAAATATGGGACAAAGTTAATACTTAGCGGTGATATGTTCAATAAAATCAGCGTTTGGAACGAGAGCTGTATAAACACAAATCATACTTAAGCCTGGCGTCAAATTATGAGGATCGTGGAAAAATTTTGCAGATGAATATCTAACCGGTAACGCTTGATGCAAGCTTTAAGGCTTTTTGCAGGGCGATGGCCAATTCTGAAACGGTATAGGGCTTGCTCATGATAGCGTTAAAACCAAACTCTTTATAGCTGGCCATAATTGGATCATTGGAATAGCCACTGGAAACAATGGCAACAATTTGCGGGTCTATTTGCCTTAACACCTTTATAGCTTCCTTGCCCCCCATGCCACCGGGAATGGTCAGGTCCATAACCACCGCATCAAATTTGTCATTATTTTCTAGAGCTTTTTTATAAACTTCAATGGCCTGTCTGCCGTCCCCAACAACGGAAACACGATGTCCAAGCTTTTCCAGCATGGCCTTCGCCACTTCCTGTATGGCGGTTTCATCATCCATCAATAAGATATGGGCAACATCGCCTTGCACAAGGGCGCCTTCGGTCTCAAAGGCCACGCTTGATTTCGATGAGGCCGGCAGGTAAAGATGAAATGTCGTGCCCTGCCCCACGGTTGAATCAGCGAGGATCAGACCCTTATGTTTCTCAATCACCGAATACGTGACCGCGAGGCCAAGACCGCTGCCTTCTTTTTTTGTGCTGAAGTAAGGTGTAAAAATATTTTCCAAATCTTTTTTTTCGATACCAGGACCTTCGTCCCGGACTTCCATTTCCACATAACGGCTGCCCAGTAGGTTTAATGCCTTACGTTTTTTTTCATCAACATTACGCATTTTTATATAAATATTGCCTCCGGCGGACATCGCCTGCCGGGCATTTATAACTAAATTTTGAATAACCTGGCTGATCTGCCCCTTGTCTATATCGGCCAGCCATAAATTTTCGGGATAGTCGATTTCACATTTTACGTTTGTTCCAACCAGGACAAATTGGGACGATTCACGGACAACGTCCTGTAGGGAGGCGGCCTCCCGGATCGGTTGTCCCCCTTTTGAGAATGTCAATAATTGTTCGGTAAGACTTTTAGCGCGTAAACATGCTTTTTCCGCGGCACCAAGAATGTTTCCTGTTTTAGTGTCCACGCTGGATGTAAGTTGGGCAAGGCCAATATTACCGATGATAGCCGTAAGAAGGTTGTTAAAATCATGTGCGATTCCACCGGCCAATAAACCAATGGCTTCCATTTTTTGCGCATGAAGCAAATGCTTTTGCAGAATATTTTTCTCTCTTTCTGCTTTCTCGCGCATTTCTATCTGATCATTAAGTTTAGAGTTTATCTCAAATAGCTCGCGGTTCCGGTTATTGATCGACCTAAAACGCATTCTAAATATTGAACCGATAAACGCCAATAAAAAGGCGGTTCCCGCAAGGCGGAACCAGAATGTGTTCCAAAGTGCGGGAACGATCTTAATAGAGAGGGTTTTAACCTGTTTGCTCCACAGCCCATCATCATTGGTTCCTTTAACTTTAAAAGTGTATTCGCCGCCGGGAACATTTGTATAGGTGGCAAAACGTCTTTCAGATGTTGTATAAAGCCATTCAGAATCAATGCCCTCCAGCTTATACGCGTATTTTATTTTAACCGGTTTACTGTAGTCCAGGGCAGCAAATTCTATGGAAAACAAATAATCCTTATAAGACAGTTCGATGGCCTCCGAGGCGTTTATCACCTTTTTCAACACACTGTTTGGCCCGGGGGTTACCCGTTTATTGAAAATTTGCAGACTGTTTAGCACTACCGGCGGATTATAATGGTTCACCTTGATTGATTTTGGATCAAAGAAATCAAGACCTTGTTTGCCCCCAAAATATAGCGTACCATCTTCTGCTTTATATGCGCTGTTTGGTACATACTCGGAATTTATAAGTCCGTCGGTAATATTAAAATTTGCAAATTGCATTGTTCTTAAATCCAACCGGCTTAAACCACGTGCCGTGCCAAGCCAAAGATTATGGTCATCATCCAGAAGAATAGAATTAACCTGATTATCTGGCAGGCCATCGTTTAAGGTATATAGATTATAAGCGCCGATTTTGGGCATGTAACGCAAAAGGCCATCTTCCGTGCCAATCCAAATGACGTTGTCTGATTCCTGAAACATGCAAAAGAAACGTCGCTCGTGGTTCGCTCCATTTTTATTAAAACGGTGATGTGTAAAAAGACCGGTCTTAAGTGAATAATAATCCAGGGCCGTACCGGTGCCAACCCAAATGCCGCCGGTATCGGCTTTTTGTACAAAATAAACTTCGTTGTGGGAGAGGCTTGTGCTATCCTTGGGCACATGTGTAAAGATTTGTTCTATCAGTTCTGATTTTCTGTCAAACCGAAAAAGACCGTTGGCGTAATTTCCAAGCCATAAATCATTGTTAAACAGTAAAATGGACGTAAAAGTTGAAAAGCCTCTGTCGAGCGAATTCAACATTGACAAATCTTCAACATAAAATTGATCATTATTAAGGTTATAGCGATATATTCTGCTTTGTGTTGTAAGCCAGACAATATTTTTTTCCCATGGATCAAATTTTATTGAACGAATGAAATTTCCACGGTGATAATTTTGATCAATGCTGTTAAATGGAAAAAAACGCAGGTCATTTCGCGCCGGCTCAAAACGGTACAAACCATATGTGTTTGAAAAAAATATATAATAATGTTTGTTAAAATATCCACCTTGAACGGCATTCAGCTCGACATGCTTTAAACGATACTTCTCCGGGGCCCTGGATATAAAGTTATTAAATTTTTTTCGTGTGGGATCGTATTTATTTATACCTTTGTTTTTTGTTCCAATCCAGAATATACCGGAGCGGTCCCGGTATAAGGAACGGATTTCTTCATCGTTTAAGCTTCCGGGGTCATCCGGGTCGGGAACGATATGCCGTAATTTATCGGTTTGTGGGTCTATGATGTAAATCCCCCTTCCAGCCCCCATCCACAGCTTACCGTCCCGGGCAAGTGCAATACAGCTGATCGACGTACTGTTAAATCGGAACAATCCGCTTTTATTATACAAATAACGTTTGAAGCGCATTGTTTTCAGGTCGAGTCGATTGAACCCGGCTGTCGTGCCTATCCATAAAGCAGAGTTACCAACCATAAGCAAAGTGCGTACAATATCATGGTTGAGACTGTTGGGCTCTGCATCGCTATGAAAAAAATGTTCAAATTCTCCATTTGACGGATCAAAGAGGTTTAGCCCCCTCGAGGTCGCCACCCACAGTTTCCCATCATAGTTTTCCGCAATGGCCCATACGCGGTTATTACTGATACTTTTTGCGTTTTTTGGATCATGTCTATAGTGGCTAATATGGCCGGTTTTACGGTCAAGCAGATCAAGCCCGCCGCTAAAGGTGCCCAACCACATATTGCCTTTACTGTCTTCAAAGATGGATTGCACGCGGTTATCGCTTATGGAATTGGGATTACCGGCATGATGTGTATAGTGGATGGCTTTGTTTGTGCCTGGGTCAAATACATCCACGCCACCGCCCCAGGAACCAATCCATATTTTTCCGTCATTTGCCAAATAGACGTTCCCTGCGTTGTTTGAGACAATCGAGGTTGTGTCGCCGGGGATATTTTTAAAAACCGTAACTTTATAACCATCGTATTTATTTAAACCATTGGGGGTGCCAAACCATAAATAACCTGCTTTATCCTGTATAATAGAATAAACAGTGGAATTTGACAATCCCTGCTCAACGGTCAAATGCTCAAAACGCATTTTATCCGCAAAAGATTTACCCACCAATATGAACACTACAATCAGTACAAGATTGAAAGCTATTAATCTGTTTATAGAATCAGGACGTTTCATAGAACAACTAATCGGGTAATATGTTGTTTTATTTAGCGCTATATATCATTTTAATAAATTGGTTTCAAAATAAAACTCAACGAAAGCTTAGGCCTACAGCGGGTTTAGTGATATTCAAACACGTTTGAATTTGATGGTTAATACCAGGAAATTTTCACTTTATCTATGATTTCTTTGAATGGTGAATAGCCGGGACGGTCTTTATCCATAAATTGATGCAGAAAAGTTGGGTGGCCCTGCTTAATGATTTTTACCGGTCGGTCAATAGTGGCGCTGATTTCGTCTTGCCATTTTTGTGCTTTGGCGCCCCATAAAATATAATAAGGGCTTGAGGGACGGGCATTCAGTGCTTGAATTAAACTTCGGTGAAAATCACGCCAGAACGCAATGTGTGTGTTTTTATCATCCTTGCCCGAATATGTAAGCGCGGTATTGACCAACAAAATACCCTGCCCCAGCCAATGCCCGAATAAGGCGGGCGGGGATGGGAAACCAATTTCCTCGGCAATGGCCCGGCATTCGTCAATGGACGAATTATAGTTGGCCTTGCCCTCTGCCACAAGCAACGCTTTTAAAATATTCTTCAGCGAACTCCCCTTTGTTTTTTTCTGCCAGTCCTTTATCTCCATGTCCCAAAAGGCAACGCCACATGCAGATGCAATCCTGGGATATGGGTCCTCGCCGAACAAAACACAGCGCACACCGGCAGGGGGCATATAATTGAACACATTGAAAATGTTTTTTTTTTGCGGCATCACCTGTTCCATTGAGGCCACAAAAGTATCCAATCGGGGATAGAAATGCTTTAAATCAAAATAGGGATTTAAAAAGTTTTCCCATTCCGCTGGTAATCTCATTTGGCTTTTCCCTGATTTAGCTTCAATATAAAATCCCGTTAAATCTGTCGGGCCGGACCCGCTGCTTTTGTACAGTTTTATATGAACTCTTTCGATAGTCCTTTTTATTTCCCTTTGACACGGAATTATGGTGTGTGACCGAAAAAAACATTGCTTAGCTGAACCACATTTTCACAGCAAATATAATTGGCCAATTGACCCAAGATAAACGGTCAATATTTAAGAATCAAAGGATGGCATCCCCTAATTTCTGTTTAAGTGTTTTTAATCATATTTGTCCTAAATAAATATTAATGGGCCAGGAACGGTTTTTATTTCGGAATGGCAAAGACAAACGAACAGCGAATTTCGGACACACAAGTCATCCACGACATTGTAAGCAGTTAAAGTGGTGCCGGAATGCCCTGGATGGGGGATATGCCTTGCACCGGACGCAAACCTTACGACATCTACCTTCTGATCAATTCCCATCGAAAGCCCCTCCATCCGTTTTTAAAAACCGGCTTTTAGCATCCATAATCAATTATTTATATTGATCAATAATTGACCAGGCAAAACCATTACCTTGATTACGGACAACACTAACCGAAATTATTTTTAGGTAGATGCTTTATATATACAGGGGAACAACCATGTTTTTATTCAATAATATCAAAATCCGCAACAAACTGCTGCTAATGCTTGTCTTGCCTTTATTAGGCTTTACCATCTTTTCCATATGGGGGCTTACCAACAAAAAACAGGTTGTCAATGAAATGGATAATTTACAACAATTGGCCAAACTTTCGGTAAAGGTTAGCGCCCTGGTGCATGAACTTCAAAAAGAACGTGGATTAACGGCAGGTTTTTTAGGTAGTAAGGGACAAAGTTTTTCAAACGAACTCACTAAGCAACGAAAAACAACCGATCTTAAAATTGGCGAATTAAAATCATTTTACAAAGGTTTTTATAAAAAAAAATTTACCACACTTCAAAAAGGCGTTAACGTTGCATTTAACGAATTAGGTGAGCTTTCCGGGAAAAGGGGCGCCATTGATAACATGTCAATAACAACACCTATGGCCATTGGCTATTATACACGGATTAATGCCGATTTTTTGGGTACCGTCTCAATTGTATCCAAATTGAACACCAATGCCGAGCTGAGTGGTTTGCTCTTTAGTTATTTAAACTTTTTACAGGGAAAAGAAAGGGCCGGTATTGAACGTGCCGTACTGAACAATACTTTTGGATCTGGAAAATTTCAGCCGGGGATGTTTCATAAATTCAATGAATTAGTGGCCGAACAAAACACTTATTTTAGGATATTCCAAAATTTTGCACCAAAAAATATACGTAGTTTTTATCAAAAAAAATTGAGTGGAAACATAGTAGATGAAGTGGGCAGAATGAGGAAACAGGCTTTTGAATTTGCGGCGGACAGCGGCAAATTTAATGTGGATGCCGCCTACTGGTTTAAAACAAAAACTGCTGAGATAGACCTATTAAAAGAAGTAGAAGATTATACGAGTACGTTTTTTATTGACAAAACCGATAGAATTGAAAGCGTGGCCAGTACAGAATTTCTGCTACTTACAATATTA
>CAYWBI010000107.1:0-13476 GCA_964456445.1 uncultured Calditrichaceae bacterium | reverse complement strand
CGGGCGCCTTATGTTGCAAATTTATAAACCGTTTAAATAAACAGAGTCATATATGCTGTCGTTTTTTTGTATTTTGAGAACAAACTTTTGGCAAGTAAAAAACCATGCAAATTAAGACACAGAACATTATCTGCTTCATTTTCCTCTTCAGCGCCTTTATCTACCCACGGAATGTACGTATTATCGGTGATTGGTTTTATCTGGACGGTCAGAAGTTTTTTATAAAAGGAATCGGTTATGAAACCCATGCCCGACCCGGCCAGCTTCCCTGGAACTATGAATTTGACGCCGCGCAAATAAACGCCGATCTTTCACGGATAAAGGATGCAGGTTTTAACACCATCCGCACCTGGAGTGCGCTTAGCGAAGAAGAACTGCAGCTCGTGGAGGCCAGCGGCCTGAAAATTTTATTTGGCATTTGGATCGATCCGAATGGTGCTTTTGGTGACGCGGATTTTAAATCTTCCGTAATGAAACAAGTTTCAGATATTTTAAGTTATACACAGCATTATCCATCCATCATCGGCTATCTCATTATGAACGAACCGACCGCCGATCATATTTATGAAGCCGGCGCACAAAACCTCGCGGATTTATGGTTCCAGGTTATAAATCTCATACATCAGCACCATCCGGGAATACCGGTTTCCTTTTCGAACAGCATCGCAGATGATTATATCGGTATGGACAATTTTGATTTTGCCGCCTACAACGCCTATATCTATAACCCGGTAACCATAAGCCAATCATGCGGGTATATGGGTTATCTCAACTATTTAAAAAACAACCGGGCTGCCGATAAACCGTTTATTATAAGCGAATTCGGACTGTCCGTTTCCCCCGGATATTCAGACAGCGTGTATGGTTATGGCGGTAATACGCCCGATCAGCAGGCCAGCGGGGATATCCTGATGTACCGTCAGTTAATTGACGCCGGGGCCCAGGGCGCTTGTGTCTTTCAATATCATGACGGCTGGTGGAAAGGCGGAAATGAATTTGTTCATGATGACGATCCTGAAGAATGGTTTGGCCTGATCGGTTTTTCCGGTCTATCCGATAATATCGGAGAGGTCCGCCCGGCATGGAAGGCTTTCGCCAACTATAATAAGGCCATTATAACAGAGCCCAAAAATGATCATATTTACCGAGGGGCCATACCAATAGAATTGTTCCTGCACACGACGGTCACTTCCTTTTCCATAAGCTGCAATGACAGCATTTTACTAAGCAAACCAATAAACAACACGTATTTTAAAGACGCTTTAAACATTCAGCTAAAAGATGACATAAAAGATCTTTGTCTAAATTTTTGTTTTTATGATAACAACCATGATACACTAAAAACAGAACACATCGTTGTATTAGCTACAAATGAGGGACTCCTGTTACCATCCATTAGTTTCGAAATTCTTCCGGCAAATCTTGTACCGGGCGCAAAAAACTATTTAAATATCCATCTCCCGGCCGATTCAATCTTTACCATCATCGATAATCAAATAAGCTACTCCATGCACCCGCATATTGGCTTTGCCCCGGGATCGGCAAAAACTACATCGCTCGGTTCTTTAATACACGGCTGGTCATTTCTGGATGATTTCGATATACCTTCTGAAACACAGGTGGCCACTTTTGCGGCAGGCTTTACCATAAAATATGGACTTTTTACAAAGAGAATGTATGCAACCCAAATTTTACTCAGTAGCGATTGGGCCGCGCCGATCGTGGCAGCCGATATACCAACTTCCCTTGATCAACATGTATTAAAACCGAGAAATAAAGCTTTGGGACTAAAATTACCCCAAAACTTTCCGAACCCATTTAACAGTTATACATTTTTTCAATTTTATCTTCCTGGCCCGGGGGACGTCAGTATCGATGTTTATGGTATGCTGGGACAACATATTTTTAAACTGAGAAAAAAGTATTTTTCAGGCGGCGCTAAAAGAATAAAGGCAAATTTCAACGGAATACGGAGCGGTGTATATTTCTGCCGCATCAAATATCAAAATTTAGTGGCAACAGGCCGGATGATCTTAATCAGGAATCGCTAAGTTATCCGGTTCAGATCAATTCAGAGCTATAAAACGGGATGTCTTTCAGACGTCATTTTATAAAAACCATCAAAAATCTTCTCGTATTAAAAAACATGAAACCAGTTGAACATTCCATAGCATCATGTTAAGTTATAGTGACGCACTGGTGAAAACGGATGATTAATTTACAAACAAAGCTGAGGGTTCCGTTACACAGATATAGACCGTTTCCGAAACAGATCTACTTTCTCTCGACATTTTTAGCTTTTCTCTCCAAGGAGATAAAATGAACGACGAACACAAAGCCCGAACGGAAGCTGAAGAAGACCGAACAATCTTAGAAAAAGAGATCAAAGCACGGATATTAGCTCAACAAAAACTCGAAAAAGCCTCCCGTTTGTATGCGACGTTAAGTCAGATCAATCAGGCAATTGTCCGGGAAAGCGACAAACAGAAGTTATTCCAGATAATCTGTGATGCAACATGCGCATTTGGCAATTTCAAGTTGGCCTGGATCGGGATGGTGGATCAAAAATCCAACCGGATTGAACCGGTCGCATATAGCGGGGACGGTTCCGATTATCTGCGGAACATTATAATAAAACTCGATGATGGACCAACCAGCAAAGGGCCGACCGCCACATCGATCCGTGAAAAAAGAAGTGTTATTTTTAACGATCTTCAATCCAACCCCAAGTTTAAACCCTGGCGTAAACGCGCGATCGAAAAGGGATACCAATCATCCGCCGCCCTGCCCATTTACTTAAACAACAAGGCGATCGGCGCCTTTAATGTTTATGCCGTTGAAGCGCATTTTTTTGATGCGGATGAGATAAAGCTTCTTGAAGAAGCGGCGGCGGATATATCATTTGCCCTGGAGCAAATGCGAAAAGCGGAACAGCGTAAGAAGACCGATGAAGCATTACGACAAAGTCAACTTCATTATCATGCTTTATTTGAATACGCACCCATTCCCATTTGGGAAGAAGATTTTTCGCAGGTTTATAAAAAAATAAAAAAATTAAAACACGAGGGCGTTAAAGATTTTAATGTTTACTTTAAGGAAAATCCGGCAAAGGTAAATGAATTGGCCGCGATGGTTAAAATTATTGAACTCAATAATGCGGTACTCATCCTGCATGAGGCAAAATCGAAAGAAGAATTATTAGATGGCTTACCTGCCATATTCACTGATGAGTCATATCAGGCATTTAAACAGGAACTGATTGCCATCGCGGAAGGCCATAGCAAATTTCAATTTGAAGCCACTGTTAAAACCCTAAAAGGAAATAAAAAACAGGTACAACTAAAGTGGGCTGCGGTACCCGGGTATGAAAAAAACCTTGAACGAATTTATATTTCCACAATTGACATTACACAAAGTGTAGAACTGAAGAATGATCTGTTATCCAGTCAGCAAAAACTTAACGAGGCGCAACATCTGGCTAAAATCGGTGATTTCACCTGGAATGTGCGTAGCGGCGAGGTCACCTGGTCCGAGGGAATGTTTGAACTTTTAAAATACGATAAAGATGAAAAAATTGATTATTCAAAAGTAAACCAATTGATCCATCACCCGGAGGATTTACAGCGCGTTACCGAATGGCTGCAAAACGAATTGGCTTCCGGCAGAAAAATAATATCCCCAAATGAATATCGGCTGATCCGAAAAGACGGAAAAGTTATAACGGTGCATACCGAAGGAAATATCAGCTATAAAAACGGAAAAGCGGTAGAGCTTTTTGGTATGTGCCAGGATATTACTACGCGCGTCGAGAACGAAAAAGCGTTACAGAATCATCTAAATCAGATAAGCCTGATTTTGCAAACCACTATGGATGGATACATTCTGGCCGATGTCGATGGACGGCTCATCGATGTAAATCCCGCATACTGCAGGCTTACCGGCTATGATCGCAGTGAATTATTGAAGATGAATATCCGGCAATTGGAAGGCCGGTTATCCAAAGAGGAAGTCACGCGTCGTATTCAGGAAATGACCGCTAAGGGCCGTGACCGCTTTGAGACAACCCACATCAGCAAGGATGGCCGGGAAATTGACATCGAAGTAAGTATCAGCATCATGCAACAGGGAAACGAAAGCCCTCCCCTCGTTGCAGCATTTGTACGCGACATCAGCGATCGTAAACGACAACAGAGTCTCTTGCTTGAGTCCGAAGCAAATAAACGTTCATTGATAAATGCCCGTCAGGAATCCATTTGGTCAATCGACAAGGATTATTGTTTTTTGATCTTCAACCAAAAATTTGAACGGGATTACAAACAGGTATACGGCATAAGCATAAAAAAAGGACTTAACGCTTTAGACATTTTATCTCCGGAGCTAAAGCATTTTTGGAAAGACAAATATGAACGTGCTCTTTCCGGCGGGCAACTGATTTTTGAATTTTCAGAGAATATAGAAAATCAACTTCATTATTTTAGCGTGGCGCTTAATCCCATAATTTTAAACAAAGACTGTATTGGCGTTTCCGCTATCAGCAATGATATCACTGAGCAGAAAGGAATAGAATCAAATTTAAGGGAAAGCGAGGAAAGGTTCCGACTGACCTTTAGCACTAATCCAGACGCGATAAACATCAATCGTCTTGAGGATGGTTTGTATGTGGATGTGAACCAGGGTTTTTGTGATATCACCGCTTATACGCGTGAGGAAGTTGTCGGTAAATCATCCTTAGAAATCAACATTTGGGACAATCCGCAAGACCGCCAAAAATTGGTCGATGAATTAAAACGATCGGGCAAGGTCACAAATTTTGAGGCACAATTCCGTACCAAGAGTGGCTCCCTTTTAACCGGTCTGATGTCCGCAGCTATTATCATGCTCAAGGAAGTCCCCCATATCATATCCATCACCCGGAACATCGAGGGTCTAAAACAGTTGGAACGTGAGCGTGAACAGCTATTAACTGAAACGGAAAACAGTCGGAAACTGCTCGATGACGTTTTTTCGCGTATTCATGATGGTGTGGTTGGCCTCGATGTCGGCTGGCATTATACCTATCTTAATGAGCAGGCGGCAAAAATGCTCAATCGTGAAAAACCCGAAGACCTGCTTGGGAAACATATCTGGACCGAATATCCGGAAGGGATTGATCAACCATTTTATAAAGCCTACCACCAGGCCATGAAAACACAGGAAATGGTGTATCTCCAGGAGTATTATCCACCCTGGGACCGCTGGTTTGAGAACCGAATTTATCCGTCTCCGGATGGCTTAACTGTTTATTTTACAGAAATAACCGATGCAAAGAAGGCCGACCTTGCCTTACAAAAAAACCAGGCACAATTTCGCAACATGTTTGAGTATGCCAGCATCGGCAAGGGGATCTCGGACACGGAGGGTCACTTTATCCGGGTAAATCAATGTTTCGCAGATATGCTGGGCTATACTCGGGATGCCTTACAGGCCAAGAGCTGGATGGATGTTACACATCCCGAGGACCTAGCCCGGGGTAATAAATTAACTACTGACTTAATCAGTGGAACTATATCCCACTTTACTCTGGAACACCGCTTATTGAATAGTAATGGCACTGTCATTTGGGTAAGTTTAAATCTGGTGACAATCCCCGGTGATAATAAAATTAAAACCTATTTAATAGGCGATATAATCGATATAAACGAGCGGAAAGAGGCCGAACGGGCTCTTATTTCCAGTGAACGGCGGCTAATAGAAGCCCAGCGTGTGGGCGGCGTGGGTTGTTGGGAATTGGATATCCGTAATGATACACTTTTCTGGTCGGATGAAGTTTATACAATGCTTGAACTATCTCCTACCGATTTTGAAGGCACCTTCGAATCCTTTCTTTCCTATGTACACCCCGAGGATCGGGACTATGTAAACACGTCTTATATGGATTCGCTCAAAAACAAAACCAACTACGATATTGTCCATCGGATCAAGATGAATGACGGGCGAATTAAATATATTCACGAACGGTGTGAAACGGAATATGATGCTGACGGAACGGCTATAAAATCTCTGGGTACCATCCATGATATTTCTGAAATAAAAGAATCCGAAACCAAATTCCGTAATCTTTTTGAAATTTCAAATGACGCCATATATGTGCTTTACAAAAAAAGATTTGTGCTTGTAAACTCCAAATTTAGTGAAATTTTCGGTTATTCATCTGATGAGTGTAGAGCAGACGATTTTGATTTTATGAAATTAGTCGCGCCAGAGTCGCGCCAATTAATTAAGTCCCGCATGGCCGAACAATCTAAAGATGAAACGCTGCCCGCTCTTTATGAATTCATCGGACAAGCCAAAGATGGGCACAAAATTATATGTGAAGTCAGCGTTTCCCAAGTTGAATTTGAAGGCGGGATTGCTTCACAGGGGATTTTACGTGATATAACCGACCGTAAACAAGCCGACCAAAAACTTCGTCAGTTGGTCACGGTTACGGAACAGAGCCCGATAGCCATCGTCATTACAAATACGAATGGAGAAATTGAATACGTTAACCCACGCTATGAGGACAGCAGCGGTTATTTATCATCCGAGGTGATGGGTAAAAATTGCAATATATTAAAATCAGGCAAAACACCGCTTGAAACTTATGAAAATCTATGGGCAACAATTTTGGCGGGCAAAACCTGGAAAGGGGTGTTCACTAATAAACGTAAGAATGGCGAGCTCTACTACGAGAACGCCACAATAGGACCCATATATGACGACAAGGGAATTATCACTCATTATGTGGCTCTTAAAGAAGATATAACCGAAAAACGAAATCTTGAACAACAACTCAGACAATCGCAAAAAATGGAGGCCATTGGTGTTTTAGCGGGTGGCGTGGCCCATGATTTTAATAATTTAATCACGGTTATCAATGGCTATAGCGAATTATTGATTTTGGGTATGAAAAAGGACAATCCTGCCATAGAGCATTTGCGTCAAATTCAGGGAGCAGGTCGAAGAGCAAGTAATTTAACCCGCCAATTATTGGCCTTTATCCGGAAACAAATAATGAAACAGGAAGTTATGGATGTCAATAATCTGGTAAGTGAAATGGAAAAAATGCTGCATCTTCTTATCGGAGAAGACATCGATCTTGTGACGTCTTATGATTCAGATATAGACGCCATCAAGGCCGATCCTGGACAAATAGAGCAAATAATCCTAAACTTAGCGGTCAACTCGCGTGACGCCATGCCTCTGGGAGGAAGACTGACCATCGAAACCCAAAAAATATATCTGGATGAAGTATATACAGAAAAACACCAGGAAGTCACACCCGGCGCATATGTGATGATCGCCGTCAGCGACACCGGAAAAGGTATGGATAAGAAAACTCAGGCACGTATTTTCGATCCATTTTTCACAACCAAGGAAGTCGGGAAAGGCACCGGTCTTGGGCTATCAACCGTCTATGGAATTGTGAAACAAAGTAAGGGATATATTTGGGTGTACAGTGAAATAAATCAGGGAACTACCTTTAAAATTTATTTTCCCGTCCACAAAGAAGCAAACACAATCGTCAAAGCCAGTAGTCTTAAGATCAGCACTTTTTTGGGGAACGAGACGCTATTGATTGTTGAGGATGACGACGCATTGCGGGAACTGGCCGTGATTACATTAGAGACCTTTGGGTACAAAATCTATTTCAAATCCAATGGCAGCGATGCTTTAAAATTCGCTAAAAAACATAATAATCCGATTGACCTTCTGTTGACCGATGTGATTATGCCGCACATGGGCGGACCAGAACTGGCAAGAAAAATTGTTGCTATCATGCCCACAATAAAAATACTATATATGTCCGGCTATACAAGTAATGCCATTGTACACCACGGTGTATTAGATGAGAAAATCAATCTGATCCAAAAACCCTTTAACCAAACCGATTTGGCTAAAAAGATTCGTGATATCCTTGATGATAAATAATCTTAAAATTTTGAATTTGAGAATTAAGACCCCGCCAAAGCGGTGTTCTTTAAGATTATTTAAAAAGCCATTTCTCTATATCGGGTAAAGAATAAGGTTTCCTTATCCCTCCCGTTGTGATGGTCTAATTGAACGGATTACCGCATCCTTTATGATAATAAAAATGTAAGCTCTACGTAAACATGTTGGACTAATCATAAAAAAGAAAGCTCTATGCATATTTGGATCGATGCCGACGCCTGTCCACTGGTGATAAAGGAAATATTGTACCGCGCGGCAAAACGCACGACTACACAAATGACACTGATCGCAAACCGGCCTTTGCGCATACCGAAGTCGCCCTACATCTCATTTATCCAGGTAGCGCCCGGCCCCGATGTGGCCGATAAGGAGATTGTGAAAAGGCTTAGCATGGATGATCTGGTCATCACCGCCGATATTCCACTGGCAGCAGACGCAATCGAAAAAGGCGCTCATGCCATAAATCCCCGTGGTGAATTATATACGGCGGGAAATATCCGCCATCGCTTGAGCATCCGGGATTTTATGGCCGACCTGAGGGCCAACGGCGTGGAAACCGGCGGACCACCCGCGCTGAACAAAAATGACCGGCAGGCCTTTGCCAATCAATTGGATCAATTTTTAACCCATCATACAAAATGATTGTTTCTTATACTTGGCTATATCTTTTAAAAATTTGGATCTACAAGGTTTTTGAGCCTAAATTTTACAATAGTGAAAATATGGCGTTTCATAATGCATAGAGCATTACAAAAAACTCAGGATAAGCAATTGGCAGAGCAACAAATTATTTAACTGCCTTCATCCGTCATTTTGCGGGCTCAGTTGAACAACAAGGGCTTATATGGATTTTGCACTGTGTGAAAAATCTATATATATTTCACCTATATTTTCATCGCTTGGGCTTTAAAGGATATTATAAACAGGTAAAACAACACAGTGAAGGAAAATTATATCAGTCAGAGTAGATTAATCATGTTGCCGGTCATTTTATAAATGAAGCGCTTTATTAAATCCATATCAGACAATCCTGCTTGTTCCGGCACATCATTGGAAACAGGTTTAATAATTAGGCAGACCCACAAATATCCTGACAGGAAGCTGGCCAACAATGAATAGATTGAATTGGATTCAGTGTACAGAAACAAATGTTTTTTATACCAGTCACAAAGTTAGGCAACTTTGGCCGGACGTTCGCATTATAACATGCCTTAGCTTTTTATTGTCGTTTTTTTATATCCTTCCGCTTTTCGCGCAAAATCAGCAGGTTATACGGGTTGGCGCTTATGACAATCCACCAAAGATAGCCATTAATGCATCCGGAAAAGTTTCTGGATTCTGGCCGGATTTACTGTCATTTATAGCAAAAAATGAGGGGTGGCAAATACAGTACCTGCCGGCAACATGGGACCGATGTTTTGATAGTTTAAAATCGGGCAGCATCGACGTCATGCCGGATGTGGCCTATACGGAGAAACGGGCGAAAGAATTCATATTTTCAGGAATCCCGATACTCATGAGCTGGACCAGACTCTATATACGTGCAGATCACCAGGATATCCATGATTTGACCGATTTGAACGGGAAAAAAATTGCAGCCTTACTAAACGCTGTAAACCTTGAGGGATCAGACGGACTACGTGAAATAATGCGTAGTTTTGATCTTAAGATTCAAATTATTGAAGTGGAAAACATCGAGGAGGTATTCAAGGCAATTGAAGCCGGCCGTGTGGACGGGGGGATTGTCAACCGAAACTTTGGAAATAAATTTGCAAAAAACTTTGCCGTTAAAGCAACCTCGATAATTTTTCAGCCCATAAATATGCAATTCGCCTTCCCAAAGGTATCTGAAAAAACTCCCATTCTTTTAGAAAAAATAAACAGACAAATCAAAACCCTTAAAACAAACAATAATTCCGAATATTACCGGTTATTAAATAAATATTTCGAAACCGGGATCGCAGAGAAAAAAATCGAAGTGTTACCAGACTGGTTTATGCCTGCGTTGGGTATCGGGGCCGGAATTATTTTGTTTTTAGGCCTGGTTATGTTCAGCGCTAAAATTCAGATAAAACGTCAAACAAGAGAAATCAGGATTCAGAACGAAGCGCTTGCCGCGGAGAAAGAACGGCTGGCCGTAACCCTGAACAGTATCGGTGATGGGGTAATCGCCACGGACAGGGCTGGCATCGTGGTCATGATCAACAAGGTGGCCGTACAATTGACCGGCTGGGAACGTGCCGATGCAATGGGCAAACATCTGCTTGAAGTATTTAAAATTATCGACGAACAGAGCGGAAAACCACGGCTGGACCCGGTTACAAAAGTACTGTCCGGCGGGGCAATAATTGCACTGGAAAACCATACGGTTTTGGTCGCCAGGGATGGAACAAACAGAAACATCGCAGATAGCGCTGCCCCCATATTCAACAAAGACAGTCAAATCATCGGTGTTATATTGGTATTTAGGGACGTGACCGAGAAAAAACGAAACCGGGCCGCGATGCTAAAAATAAAAAAATTGGAATCCGTGGGGGTTCTTGCCGGCGGCATTGCCCATGATTTTAATAACATCCTGACCGCGGTTATTGGCAACATTGACCTGGCAAGGATGATGATCGATTCAAACAATGAAGCATACACCCTGTTAATGGCCGCAAAAAAAGCTTCAACAAGGGCCATCGGTTTAACCCAGCAATTGCTCACCTTCTCCAAGGGCGGAGACCCTATAAAAACCACAACATCCATCGCTAAAATTATACGCGACTCGGCAAATTTTGTCTTGCATGGCAGCGCGGTCTCCTGCACATTTAATATACCGGATGATCTCTGGCTTGTCGATATCGACGCCGGTCAAATTGGTCAGGTCATCCAGAATTTGGTTATAAACGCCAAACATGCCATGCCCGATGGCGGTACGATCCATATCGATTGTTCCAATGTTTCTGACAATAAATCTGAAACAGGTATAAAATTACCGGATCATCGTTTTATTAAAATTGCCGTATCTGATACCGGGAGCGGCATCACCGAAAAATACCTGGAAAAAATATTCGACCCCTATTTTACCACAAAACAGGAAGGCAGCGGCCTTGGGCTGGCCGTTTCCCATTCAATCATTTTGAAACACAATGGCCGGATAACGGTTCAATCGGTCAGAGATAAGGGAACAACATTCACCATCTATCTTCCGGCCTCGGAAAACCAAACCAAAGCAGAACAAGCAAATAAAATTAAAAATGAACCAATGGCTCCACTGCGCATCCTTCTTATGGATGATGACGATCTTGTCCGTAGTATAGCAAAGGACATGCTTACACATCTCGGGCATGAAGTGTTACTGGCCGTTGACGGCCGTGAGGCAGTTGATATCTTTAAAAAACAATATCAGGTGAATAAACCTGTTGATATCACCATAACAGATTTAACCGTTCCGGGCGGAATGGGCGGTAAGCAGGCCATAAAAGAAATCCTAAAAACAGACCCCAGGGCCAAGGTCATTGTGTCCAGTGGATATTCCAACGATCCGGTAATGTCCCGTTACCGTGAATTTGGTTTTTGTGCGGCCATAACCAAACCATTTATTGTAGCCGATTTAACAAAAGTTTTATCCAAACTATTCTTCGACGCCTGTGCATAGGGCAACAACTATTTCTCTAACTTTGAAGGATTATACGCATCATCAAAAATTAAATTGGAAAACTCAATCATCACTTCACTCCCCTGCCCATCTCCTTCCAGCCCGCTACCTGCAGCCCATCCTTTGATTGCAGATAAGCCATTATTTCCGTAACGTATTCCGGACGGCGCATCCCAATTAAAACCGATGATACGCCCGGTGTATCCCAAAGCGCTTGCAGGGCCACACGGGTTAAGGAGGCGGGCGTTTCCCCTTTGGGATAAAGCCGCTGCAGTACCCCATCGGAAAACCGTTCCGCTTCACGACCGTAATAACGCGTTAACTGATCCAATACCTCGTTAAAAACCGTGACATAGGCATCGAGCCAGTCGAGGACCTGTTGGGGTTTGTCCGGCGCCTCGTTCACCTGTTGCACGGCATAACTGACTTGTTCGCTAAGGAAATGCGCGTGTTGCCCCAGCCAGCTCCAATAACTGGCCATGGTTTTAAAATGCCGGGCAAGATAGGTTCCCGTGGCAAACAGTCCTGCCAGCCTTTCCAGCACCTCACTCTCCAGATTGATCTGCTTAATGACCGAAGAAGCAAAATCTTCTTCCAGCTTTACGACCTCCTCCAGTGTTTTTTCCAGGTACGGTTCATCAAATTCGCTGTTCAGCCGGATGGAAACCAGGCGTTGCAACTGATCATCCTTAAAGGCGTTCAACGGCCGGTTGATCAGCACGGCCAGTTTTTTATCCATGGCAAATTGCAGAAGGGTTTTACCGCCTGGCTGAGTGGTATGGAGTGCCGCCTGCGGTTCTAAAAGATTCATCGGGAATTGTACCATACGGAAATGATGATCCGGGCGCAATGCTTCGGCGATCTCCCACAGACGCCCGATATCCACAAAATGCGAATTTTCCGGGCTGAGCGGTAGGCTGTTAGCGCTGACCCCATAGTGCGCGATCTTTCCCTCGTCCGCCAAAAGTTCCAGATGGGTAAAGGCCTGTTCGATGCGCCGGTAAAACTCCGTGCGGGCCTCTTCCTTCGGCACGTGTTTCTGCTCCGCTTCATAAAAGTAATATTCCGGGTTGTGCAGCAGGAAGAAATCCACCGATTTCATCTGCAACCGTCGCAGCGATCGCTCCAGTTGGTCGCTGAGATAATCGGGATGGATACAATGGGCAAGATTGTTGTTCAGTACCACCACTTCCGGGAAGGGGTTGCCCGCCCGTTCCCGCCCGGCGGCAACTTTCAGGTTTTGCCCCTGTATATAGCCGGCCTTGGTAACCAGCACAATTTCCTCACGGCTGATTTTACCTTCCGCAATCATCGTCTTCATCACAGCGCCGATCATTTCCTCCGCCCCACCATCGCCATAATTGGCGCTGCTGTCAATCAGGTTTACGCCCTTAGAGAGCGCTTCCCGCAAGGCTTGCTGCTGCTGATCGGAGGTGATGTGCACCCGGTAACTGCCAAAACCGGCGGGACCGACGGACAAACCCGTTGCCCCTAAGCGGTTAAAGAGTATTTCCGGATGCTTTGAGGCATAGGCCCCGGTTGCTTCCGGGGTTGCAAGATTTTTCATTATATTCTTTCATTTTTTGTAACTATTCAGCTAAAAGGTTCTAAATTTAAAATGTGTATAAAAATAAGATTTCACCGGACAAAAGTTATGCCAATCAAACTAAGTTTTTTTTAAGCTTTACTTATGCAATCCTGTTTTTTACGTTTATTAGATCATCATTTGTCGTCCATTTTTTAGACTTATTTTTTACCGCAGAGTCGCAAAGACGCTAAGTTTTTTTAATGATTTTCTTTGCGGCTTCGCGCCTGTTATGTAAAAAGTCAATAGGATTTTCAACTATTTACCCAAACAGGACATA
>CAYWBI010000106.1:9854-13507 GCA_964456445.1 uncultured Calditrichaceae bacterium | reverse complement strand
GCAACAAGCAACCGTGCCTTTTTCATCATGGCTAAGGTATCCGCTTTATGCCCTGGCAGCCGCGATGTTTATTTTTACCGCTGTCTTTATCTATCGCTCCACGAACAACCATCAAGATCGCGTCCTGGACATCAGCTTTGACAACAGCCTGCCTGCCGACTACCTGGGCAATTTGGAGCGGGGCGCCGAAACAACACCCCGCAATGTTCCATCTTCTTTTAGCGATGCCTTTCGGCAAGGTATGGCGGCCTACCTGGTTCGGGATTATAGCGGCGCCAGAAAACACTGGAAGGGCATTGAAGCCCAGGCCGAACATCTGCTCTCCACTCAAAGCGAAACGCCGCAACTGGTCCGTGACTACTATTTCTATTCCGGTCTGGGAGCGTTGGCGCAAGCCGTATCGCGGGCGCATTCCGTGAACAAAACGGAGAAGAAAACGCTGCTAAACGAGGCGGAACATAAAATAACCCTGGCAGGCAAAAACGGCTTGGCAAGCCTTTATTACCGCGGGCTTATTGCCTCCTTACGCGGCCATCCGCAACAGGCCTTAAAAATGTTAAGACAAATCCCCGGAAGTACACCCTTCTCATCAAAGGCCCGCGCTTTAGAAAACCATTTGATGTCCAAAACAGATAGATAAGATATTTACCAAATATATGGAGCACACCATGTATAACCCATATAAAACCCCGCTGGATTTTGGAGATGATAAGGGGGCCGGTAGTGGTAGCGGTACCGATGATGGTGGCGGCGGCAGAAAATAGCCGTTTCTTGTATTTTATTTACAGGCAGGGGCTTTTTCCCTGCTTTTTTTATACCCCGTATTTTCCTGTTTCTTATATTGGGTTCAACACGGCAAACCGCTCCCAGGCGTTTGTGGAGATTTGAATCTAACATGAGGTTTTATGCGCAACAGCTTACATGCCGGTCTTTTGCTTACCCTTTTTCTTGTACTGCCCTCTCTTCTTTTTGCCACCATAGCGGACAGCGCTTTTTATGAACAGAAACGGCACTACTGGTATCTACAATCGGGCGCCGCTATTTCCACCCACAGTCCAGGGGAAGAGGCCATCCTGGATTCCTGTTATTACTATACCTTAAAAGTGCCCACCCGCCGTAATTTTGGTTATTATCTGTTTGAGCGGGCCATCTATGCAAAGATTTTAGGTAATCCTCAAATGAAACTCAGCTATGCCCTTGCCGCGGTTAATTTGGGGCCGGATTTTTTTAAACCCCTACATTTGTGGCGACTATATGACATGATTGGAGGAGCCTATTACCAATTGGAGAAACCGTCACAGACTCTAACTTATGCCCGGAAAGCTTTGCATTTGGCACAACAATACAACCTAAAAAATCAAATCTGGCTTTCTTATTATCTCCTGGCCAATACCTATGTTTTTTTCGAACTGCACGCAATCAGTAAAAATTACCTGGATAAAGTTAGGCGGTTGGGGTTTAACTCTAATTTTTCCCGGGGGGAATTTTATCTTATACTCGGCGAACATTATACGGATAGCGGACAATATGAGAAATCTTCCATCGCACTGGATTCCGCACTCATCTATCTGAAGCGGTGCCCACCCAATCAAGTGACATGGACTGAGATTAGCTATAACTACAACAAATACGGTGATATGTATAAGGCGCAAAGGAAATATGCCCGGGCCAAAGCCGCCTATCATAAAGGTCTTTTATTTGCCGATAAATCCGGGCAGTCCTACGATTACTTTTTAAATTATTTAGACCTGGCGGATATTGCGCTGTCCGAGAACAGGCTTTCCGCTGCCAGACGCTTTTTGAATAAAATCAAAGACCTGCGTTTTTCTACTTTACAACTGGGCAGCAATATGCGCTATCACCATTTTCTTGCTGATTATTTTTATCAGAAGGCGGATTATGACAACGCCCTGATCAACTACCGTTTATCCCAAAATTTCCTTAAACAGCGCTTAGATGGAACAGGCTCCACCCGTCTCCGTGTTCTTTTTTCTTCCCGCCGTAACGCCATCTATAAGCGTCAGGCGCTTTGTTATTATCACAAATTACGCGCCGGTCAAAAGGTTTCTTACGATTCGCTGTTTAAGTACCTGCAATGGAGCAATGCCCGTGAATATGCAGCCAACCTCTTTTACCGCCGTAAACAGCCTACCCCTGCTTTTGTCCGGGGGCAAAAGCGGTTGGAAGCGCTGCAAAAGCGTATTTTGTTTAACCGGAACATAACCAATGGTTTTGAACACTGGCGGGAGCTACAGGACAGGCGGATTGGCTTTCTGGCAAAAACGGTGGAACTTCCGGATACCGTTCGCCAGGCCTCCAGAATACCGTTGCTTACCTTAAAACGTTTGCAGACAAAGCTGGAGGAAACAAACAGCGGCATGTTGTTTTATTTGATGGAGCAGAAGGAAGCCCTTGCCGTTTATGTGCAGGCCGACAACTTACTGATCCGCAAACTCAACGGTTCCGAGGCCGCTTATCGCCAGCTTACCCATGATTTGCTACATCCGTTGCAAAACCATACCGGGTTGGACAGCGTCCGCTTCCGCGCCGATCTCGCTTATCGGTTATATCAACGGCTTTTTGAACCCATAGAGCAATCTATGGCCCTAAAAAAAAACCTGGTTATCATGCCATCAGAAGCGCTTGCCGGCTTGTCCTTTGGTCTGCTGCTCAGGCAACGTCCGATACAGAAGTCTTATCTGCCCACGGACAAAGCGGATTATTGGCCGGATCTACTGCTGCAAAAATATAATTTCAGTATCAGTCCCTATCTTTCCTTTTTAGGAAACAAACCTAAAACCCATTGGGGCAAACCCGGCCTGGCGGTTTTTAGTCAGCCCCAAAACAGGGAACCGGAGCAAGCATCACCGCTTGCAGACAGGATCGGCTGGAACCTGAGCCCGTTGGTCTATGCCGCTTATGAAACCGAAAGCCTGCAAAAAAGCTATCCGGGGCTTTCGTTGTTCCGGGGAAAAGACGCCAACCGACAAACCTTTATGGACAAGGCCGGTCATTTTGATATCCTGCATTTCGCCACGCATGCCTTTGCCGATACCCTGGAAAACGCCTTTAGCGGATTGCTTCTTTCCGCCACGCCGGATAGCGCCGACGACGGCCTGCTTATGGGCTACGAAATCGCCCGTAGTAACCTAAAGTGCGAACTGGTTACCCTTAGCGCTTGTGAAACGGGCCGGGGCAAAGTTGTGCAGGGCGAGGGTATTGTGGGGTTGCCGCGCATTTTTATCCAGGCCGGGGCCCGCTCCGTTCTCGTAACGGGCTGGGATATCGACGATCGTTACTCCGCCTATCTGGCGCCGGTTTTTTTAAGTAAGCTTTTAAGCAAAACCGTGAACAAAGCACAGGCTTTGGCCGAAGCAAAACGGGCCGTGGCGACCGACCCACAAATCAATAAAGGCCGTTATGACTACCGGCACCCTGTCTTCTGGGCCGCCTTTAACCTATATGGCGATCCGGCGCCAATCCGTTACATATCCCTGTTTTGGCCGTTGGCTCTTTTGACCCTTGTTATTTTAAACGTTCTTTTATGGAGATGGTGGAGGAGGAGGAGATTAAAGGTCTGAGTGCAGGCTTTTGACAGAGTGCCTTCTTTGACTTTTGCAAAAAACAATTGTACCCTGTCCAAGTTCCCGGAT
>CAYWBI010000106.1:0-9754 GCA_964456445.1 uncultured Calditrichaceae bacterium | reverse complement strand
AGTTCCCGGATGATTTTTTTGCCTTCTTCCCGCACGTTGTTCCAAATCATGTTTATAAGGCGGTTTTTGGGCAACACAAACTTTTCCTTTTTGTAAGCAAGTTGATCAAGATACGCGGTAATTGCCTCATCAAAAGCATCGCTGTCCGCATCTTTACCATGCACTTCGGACCAGTTGATCTTTGGCATAAAAATTTGCTTGCCATATTTTTCCCTGAGCTGTGTTTTCAGGGCTTGCGCAAGCCGTTGTTCCGATGATTCAAAATGGAGAAAATAGGCCAGGGCGTCTTTATGATAAGCCTCGGCAATGGTTTTTATTGTATCTTTGAAGTCAGACATGGCACGTTCCTAATAAGATGCATGGATACATGGACTATAAATTACCGAAGGATAAAAATGTTTTTATTCAACGAATAATTTTAATATCGGTCTATTGAAGTTTGGATTAAATAATTGCAGCATTTATCTTTATAAATTATTTCATCAAAAAGAAACCCATGGACGAAACAGAAATCCCCTTTTATAAACGTTTGGTACGTTATGCGTCCAAACAGATGGTTGGTTGGCTCGACCGTGCAAAACTCACCGAGCATACCTTTGTTATCCTGGTTGCCGTCCTTATTGGTCTGCTTGGGGGTTATGGCGCCGTAGTTATTCAATTTGCCATAAAAGAGTTCCAGCATCTGTTTTGGCAAAATGATTTTACGCTGGAAACACTGGCAACAATCCCTTGGTATTGGAAGGTTGCAGTACCGACCCTTGGCGGTATAGTTGTGGGGTTGATTATCCGTTATGTGGCACACGAGGCAAAGGGGCATGGCGTACCGGAGGTAATGGAGGCCATTGCCCTAAAAAACGGGGTTATCCGTCCACGCGTGGTTATCGCCAAACTCTTTGCGTCCGCATTGTACATTGCCTCGGGCGGATCGGTTGGACGGGAAGGCCCGGTTGTACAAATTGGCTCGGCTGTCGGTTCGATGCTTGGACAGTTTTTAAAGGTCAACCCCAAACGGATGCGTGTTTTTGTGGCCTGTGGCGCCGCGTCGGGGATTGCCGCAGCCTTTAACGCGCCAATTGCCGGAGCCCTTTTTTCTGTAGAAATCATCCTCGGTGATTTTGCCGTACCGCAATTCAGCCCTATCGTCATTTCATCCGTCATGGCAACGGTGGTCTCACGGCATTTCCTCGGTGACTTTCCGGCATTCAAGGTCCCGACATATACCATGGAGTCGCCATTTGAATTAATCAACTATGTTGCATTAGGGTTTTTGGCGGGATTTGTCGCCGTCGCGTTTATAAAAAGCTTGTATTTTACCGAGGATTTTTTTGATAAATATAAAATTCCTGATTGGATAAAAGGCGCCATCGGTGGTATCTCCATTGGCGTAATGGGTATCTATTTCCCGGAAATATTTGGTGTGGGATATGATTCTATGGATGAAGCCCTGGCGAGCGGCCTGGTGTGGAAAGTTGCCCTGGCGCTTGTGTTTTTAAAGATGCTAGCCACATCCATGAGCCTGGGTTCCGGAGGCTCAGGGGGGATTTTCGCTCCATCGCTTTTTTTGGGGGCAATGACCGGGGCCTTTTTTGGCGGAGTTATGAACCAGCTGTTTCCAAGCTGGACAGCAGACCCCGGCGCCTATGCGCTGGTTGCCATGGGCGGAGTGGTTGGCGCTGCCACACACGGCCCTATTGCAGCTATTTTGATCATCTTTGAACTTACAAGTGAATATAAAATTATCCTGCCTTTGATGATTACCACAATTATCGCAACCCTGCTGGCCACCCGTTTACAAGCGGAGTCAATATATACCTTAAAATTGGTGCGGCGTGGAATAAGTATTTTTGGCGGACGGGAAATAAATGTTCTGCGTTCCTTAAAAGTCTCCGAGTTGGCCAAACATTCCATTTCCCTTATCCCCGAACAGATGGGTTTCACAGATATCTTGCGCCAGGTGGTCGATACACCACATAATTATCTTTATGTCCAAAACCAAAAGGGAGTGATAAACGGATTCATATCCATACAGGAAATCCGTCAAACCCTGTTGGATTATGAGACCTTAAAAGACCTGTTAATAGCCGGGGATATCGCCAACCCCAATGTGATAATTGTGCATGAAAATGATACGCTGGACCGGGTAATGAAACAATTCGGCATGGTGGAAATGGATGAACTACCGGTAAGCGGCACCAGGAACGGCCAGGTGGAAATCGTTGGGATTATCCGCCAGCAGGATGTGATAGAAGCCTACAACCACCAGGTATTCTTACGTGATATGTCCGGTGAGGCAATGCAGAGTTTTAAAAGCATGAAGGCGAAAAAATCGGTGCATGTTGTAGATAAATATCATTTTAGTGAAATTGAAGCTCCAAGTATTTTTATTGGTAAAACCCTGGCGAAACTCAACTTGCGCAACCATTTTGATCTTGATCTGTTGCTGATTAAGCATGAAGAACTTATTGCCGGGGAACACCATGTAGAATATATTCAACCCCATGGCGCAACAAAAATCCGTATGAACGATATGCTTTTGGTTTTTGGCAAAAAAGAAAAAATTGAACATCTTAGGAAAATCTAAGCCGGGTCTTTTTTGTTTTTCTTTAGCGTCAATAAAATTTCGAAAAGTGTTTTAAGAAATTTTTTGGTTTCAATGCGTAACAGCCCAAAGTTGGATGATTGATCTGCCACCAGTAACAAGAATCCATTTCCGGCCGGTAACCAGGTCATCTTTACAACGCCTTCATCAAATTCAAAACTATATTCCTTTTGTTTTGATAGAGAAAATGGAGCGGAAAATTTACGTATTACTTTTAGAATTTCTGCTATTCGTGCCGGTAATTTTTTTAAATCTTCTGGATTTATTAATCCTGCCTGAACCTGTGATACAAATGGCTTGCCTTCATCATTACACAAGACAAGTAATTGGATACCCTTGGTTCTGATAAATTCCTGCAACAGCTTTTTGATTTGTTTTTTTGTCTTTTGGGCAGGGTCTTCATCTTCTTTTTTGGCTTCATCCACCCGCCGCAGGCCTTCCAGCAGCAATGATTGCCAGCCTTTAAGAATGCTTTCCCGCTCGGCCTTAAGCCCTTTGTTTAATTTAAAACTTCCCGCCTCCCAACTTATTATTTCATAAAAGGCTTCGTCGCCCATCAGGTTTCCAATTTGAGCGTGAACAATGTTCCCATCTTCAAAAAAAATAGTGCCCTTTTGTTGACCCGAACTTACTTCCACTGCGTTGGTTAAACGCCCCAGACAATTCATCTGTATTAAGTCGCTAAGCTGCAATTCGGAAATGGTACCGGCAAAGCCATGTCTCGCTTCGATACTGTCCAAAATGAGGTCACGTAGTTCCTGAATGTTAAAAGGCTTTTCAATATAACGGAAACAACCCAGTTTGTTTGCCTGCTGCTGGATCTCAGATGAACCATAAGCGGTCATAATGATCACCTTGGTGTCCGGATAATTCTCCTTGATTTTTAATAAAAGGTCCAGGCCATTTATTTCCGGCATACGAATATCAGAGATTACCATCTCTACTTTTTTCCGGGACAACAATTCCAATGCGTCCGCGCCGCTGTTCACCGTAAGTATGGTAAAACGGTCTTTGTCTTTGGATAAATGTTTGGCGATGGACCAGGTCAGATCCTCTTCATCGTCAACAATTAATACATTTTTATAGGACACCTTATAACTCCACAATTATAGAATTCCCCATAGTCGTGCAATATGTGGCTTTTCTTTAAAAAGGGTTTGATAAATAAGCAAAAAAAAATCTTATACCCGGGCACAAGGATGCGAGAAGACCGATACTAAAATTTAGCTCAGTGCCTGGACGATAAAATAGTATATCAAGAATACAGGGGTTACGATGACCAGGCTGTCAAAACGATCCAGCATCCCGCCATGGCCAGGCAATAGATGAGAAGAGTCCTTTACACCGGCGTCACGTTTAAACCAGGATTCCACCAAATCACCAAGTGGGCCAAATACACCGGTGAGAAGACCGCCTATCAGGGCAAAACCAAGTGAGATGTCATACCAGCCCGCAAAATGAACGGTTAAAAAAACAAGTACCGAACCACAAATCCCACCTATAGCGCCTTCGATGCTTTTTTTAGGCGATACACGTTCTAAGAGTTTATGCCTTCCCCAGGCACGGCCGGAAAAATAGGCAAAGGTGTCATTGGCCCAAATCGCAAAAAAAAGCGTAATAATAAAACCGCGCGCGGAGTTAATACTGCCATCAATTATGTGGGCACGTAAAAAAAGCAGACCGGATAGCAATACGCCCGGATAGAAGACGCCGCCCAGGGTCAGTGCGGTGTTCAATAATGCGGAACCCTGAGTTGAAAACATTTCCACAATAAAAAGATAAAGCAGGACAAGCAATGCCACTGCTATGAGCAAAGGCGAATAACCCATCTGGATAGAGAGCAATAATGTCAGAACAAGCACCATGCCTGCAATACTATGCGGATGCCCGTTTTTTTTTCGGGCAAGATTGTAAAACTCCATTTGACCGCCGAGGACAATAACGGCAATAAGCGTGTAAAAATACCATTCACCGCGCCAAATTAAAAAGATCAGCAAGGGTATGCCAACCAGCGCAACAAGGACGCGCGTTAAGAGCTCATTCATATATATCCTTTAAGTGTCGGTTCAAATTATTTTTCTTTAAGCACCTTATGGCCAATATCGCGACGAAAATACATGCCATCAAAATGAATGTTCGCGATTGCCTGATATGCCTCTCGGGCACAGGCTTGAAAGCTGTCGGCGCTGGATACAATATTGAGGACCCGGCCACCATTTGTCAGCAACTTTCCCATTTGTTTTTTTGTACCGGAATGAAATACCAATATTTCTGAATCTATATTATTTAAACCGTTTATGGACAGCCCCTTTTTATAGGCACCCGGATAACCCGCGGACGCAAGCACCACGTCAAAACTATATGCATTTTTTGTCGTGGCCTTTTGCCCGGTCAAACTGTCCGTTGCACAAGAGTAAAGAAGCGGCAATAAGTCTTCCTGGAGTAATGGTAAAACAGCCTGCGTTTCCGGATCACCAAACCGGCAATTGAATTCCAGGACATACGGTGTATCTTCATTAAATATGCAGCCAACATAAAGCAGTCCACGATAAGGGGCGCCCATTTTTGCCATGCCGTCAAGCGTTGGCTGGATAATCGTTTTCCCGATGGTTTTTAAAACCACTGAGCTGCCCAGGGGTGCTGGCGCATAAGCGCCCATCCCGCCGGTATTCTTACCGCAATCGCCCTCGCCAATCTTTTTATGATCCTGCGCGGGGGGTAAAAGCAGATAATTTTGGCCGTCACATAATGCAAAAACAGAAAGTTCATCACCGTTTATAAATTGCTCGATGAGCAAAGTGTCTCCTGCCGGGCCAAAGGATTTGTCCGTCATGATCATTTTCACGCCCCGCAAGGCTTCCGCCTGGTTTTCGCAAATCAGTACGCCCTTTCCCGCAGCCAGACCATCGGCTTTTAAAACGAGAGGAAACCGTGTGCATTGCTTGATATATTCAGCGGCATTAAGCGGCTTTTTGAAGGTCTTAAAAGACGCTGTTGGAATATTGTGTTCGAGTAAAAAGTTTTTCGAAAATTCCTTGCTGCCCTCCAGCCGGGCGGCCTTTTGGCTTGGGCCAAACAGGGCCAGCCCCCTGAGGTTAAAAAAATCCCAAATTCCATTTACAAGAGGCACCTCGGGGCCAACAACGGTCAGCCCGATATTTTGTTCTTTCGCAAATTGTGCCAGGGCGTCAAAATCATTAAGGGCGATATCGACGTTTTGGGCCAGTTCAGCGGTACCGGGATTTCCTGGTACACAATACAAATTTTCCAATAATGGGCTTTGCTTTATCTTCCAGGCCAGGGCATGTTCCCGCCCACCGGAACCAAGGAGCATAACATTCATAAAGGTCAGGAGTCCTCTGATATTTTTCTATTTTTTAAACGTTGAATTTCGTCACGCAGTGTGGCGGCTTTTTCAAACTCCAGGTTAGCCGCAGCGGTCCGCATATCTTTTTCCAGTCGTGCAACCAATTCGTCATCGCTCAAATTTTTACCATAATCGATTTTAATATCGGATACCATCGGTTGCGCTTTGCGTACATCGGCTACAGCGGTGGCGCGAAGAATTTCCTCGGTGGATTTGAGAATGGTTTTTGGCGAAATATGATGCGCCGTGTTATAGGCGTTTTGTTTCCTGCGTCTGCGATTACATTCATCCATGGTCAATCGCATGGAATCGGTTATGCGGTCGGCATAAAAAATAACTTTACCATCCACATTCCGCGCCGCGCGGCCCGCCGTTTGCATCAACGAAACATAAGAGCGCAGGAACCCTTCCTTGTCGGCGTCCAAAACGGCAACCAGGGTTACCTCCGGTAGGTCCAGCCCCTCGCGCAGGAGGTTGATGCCCACCAACACATCAAATTCTGCCAGCCTCAACTCCCGCAAAATAGCTACCCGCTCCAGGGAGTCGATTTCCGAATGCAGATAGCGCACACGAATACCGGCACCGTTTAGATAGTCGGTAAGGTCTTCTGCCATGCGTTTTGTAAGTGTGGTGATAAGCGACCGTTCGTTGCGTGCCGCCCGCTGTTTTACCTCATCAATCAAATCATCGATTTGAGTGGCAATGGGGCGCACATCGATTTCCGGATCGATGAGACCGGTAGGCCGTATAACCTGTTCCACAAAGGCCCCGCCGCTTTTTTCCAGCTCATAGGCAGCCGGCGTTGCAGAAACCGCGATCACCCGGCCAATCCGTTCTTCAAATTCTTTAAATTGCAATGGCCGGTTATCCAGGGCGGCAGGCAGACGGAAACCAAAGTTTACCAGCGTTTCCTTGCGTGAACGGTCGCCCCGGTACATGGCACGGACCTGGGGAAAGGATTGATGCGATTCATCAACAAACATTAAAAAATCATCGGGGAAGAAATCAAGCAAGGTATAGGGCGGTTGCCCCGGTTTGCGACCGGAAAGAAAACGGGAATAATTTTCAATACCGCTACAATAACCAATTTCCTCCATCATTTCCAAATCGAAATTTGTACGCATTTCAAGACGTTGTGCTTCAAGCAGTTTACCTTCATTGCGGAATTTATCAAGCTGGATTTTAAGTTCAATTTTTATTTGTTCTCGTGCCCGGGCCATCTTCTCAGCGGTAGTTACAAAGTGCTTAGCCGGAAAAATGGCTACTTTTTCCACCTGGTCCCGTGTTTTGCCCGTCAAAGGATCGATAACGCTTATTTGCTCGATTTCGTTGCCAAAAAATTCCAGACGATAAGCAAATTCTTCATACGCCGGATAAATATCAATAATATCACCCCGTACCCGAAAAGCCCCGCGTTGGAAATCAAAATCATTGCGTGTATATTGAATATCTACCAATTGCAGTAAAAATTCCCTGCGGTCCAGATGTTGGCCTTTTTTAAATACAACCAACATATCCTTGTAATCCGCGGGCGACCCGATGCCATAAATACAACTCACACTGGCAATAACAATTACATCTTTACGGGAGAGCAGCGAGCTGGTGGCCTTTAGCCGTAAACGATCAATTTCATCATTGATCGATGAATCCTTTTCGATAAAGGTATCGGTTGTGGGGATATAGGCTTCCGGTTGATAATAATCATAATAACTTATAAAAAACTCCACTGCGTTTTCAGGAAAAAACTGTTTGAATTCGGCAAAGAGCTGCGCGGCGAGGGTTTTATTGTGCGAAATAATCAATGTGGGTTTGTTTTGCCGGGCAATGACATTGGCCATGGTAAAGGTTTTACCGCTCCCGGTAACGCCCAACAATGTTTGGAAACGATGGCCATGCTCAAGGCCTTGCACAAGCTCTTTGATGGCTTGTGGCTGGTCTCCTTGTGGCTGATATGGCGAAACAAGTTTAAATTTTTTCATGCAGGTCAATAGGGGCTGAATCATGTGATTTAAAAAATACGGAATTTGACTGTTTTATGCTATTGATTTTATATTTGTACGACCAAAGCAGGTAAAGGGGGTAGGACATGCGTCTCAAAAAAACAGGTCAAAGAAAACCTTTTTTTTTTAATATCGCGGTTTAAGTTTTTAAAACAATTTATTAAATCTGACCTTGTAGCAAGATAAACATTCAGAAAGGGTAAGAATGAAAGCAGTCCGAATACATACGCATGGTGGCCCCAATGTGCTCAACATTGATGAGATTCCCGCTCCGCTTCCGGGGCCGGGCGAAGTTTTACTCAGGGTGAAAACCGCGGCATTGAATCATTTGGATATTTTTGTCAGGAAAGGCATCCCCGGTGTTCCACTCCCGCTTATCATGGGCAGTGACGGCGCCGGTGTTGTTGAAGCGGTTGGCGCACACGTACAGAATGTACATGTGGCCGATGAGGTGATTCATGTACCCATGCGATTTCCGCACAATGATCCTTTTCAGAAAAAAAACCTGGAAAATTTATCGCCAGACTTTAAAATCCCCGGCGAGCATTTGGATGGGGTCCAGTGCCAACACATTGTTGTTGAAGAGCGATATCTTTTGCCAAAACCCCAAAGCCTTAGTTGGCATGAAGCAGCCGCATTGCCATTGGCTTCATTAACGGCCTACCATATGCTTGTACGTAAAGCGCATCTGCAAAAAGATAATTGGGTTTTGATTTATGGTGCTTCCAGTGGCGTTGGCGGGGCGGCCATTCAAATAGCCAAAACCATCGGTGCACGGGTGATCACCACCGCCGGGAGCGAAGAAAAGGTGCAATTGGCCCGGTCATTCGGGGCAGACTATATCATCAATTATAAGCAACAATCCCCCGGGAAGGCGGTCCGGGAAATTACCGAAGGCCGCGGCGTTGACATTGTGGTTGAACATACCGGCGCGGCCACCTGGAAAGACAGCCTGCGCTCCTTAAAGACCGGCGGCAAACTGGTTACCTGTGGCGCCACAACCGGACCGTTGGTACAAATTGATCTGCGGGCTTTGTTTATCAAACAACAACAATTGCTTGGCTCAACAATGGGGAGTATCAGTGATTTAAAGGAAGTTTGCCAATTGGCTGATGCCGGAAACCTAAGGCCGCATGTTGGACATGTTTTTGCTCTGGATGAGATCGCCGAAGCCCACCAGGCATTGGAGAGCGGAAGATATATGGGAAAGCTGGTGCTTGATCTTTAAGCCCTGATTCGCTTTATGCGGATAGAGCTAAAAATACAAAACGTTAAGCCTGTTGTTTAAAGACTATTGGTATGGCATATACGTTTAATGTCCCCATAATCATTACCGGTGAAGTTTGCTGTAAAAACACCGAATCATCATCCCAAATCCAATTTGAAGAACCGGCTCTACTGGTTTTTGTGTGGAAATAGAATACGCCTTTTAATGAACATGAATGCTTCCCGATTGAAAATGAGCGAAATCCACTGGAATGGCCTCCGGGACATTTCGTTTCAATAAGCAAAAGTTACGGTCAAGTGAACCGCTTGAATTTCAATCAAATTGTTTTTATTCTTTGAACAGCCCCGGGATTTATCCCGGGGACTCATGGACCGGTTGGTTCATTGGGGCTTTAGACCCTTAAGTTGTTGGGCTAAAGCCCCCAATAGTGGCGTTGTTCGCTTTCATCCCCGCCCTGAAGTTATTAAGTGTAAAGTCAAGTACCAAGACGACGTTTTTGTATGTCGTCTTCCCAAAGAATTATAATATATTTTACTTGTTCTTTGACATTGTGAATTTAT
>CAYWBI010000105.1:0-13649 GCA_964456445.1 uncultured Calditrichaceae bacterium | reverse complement strand
AGCCGTAATAAAGACCGGCATTCCAATTCCTACAGCATGATGTGTTTTATTTTTGTAAATTGAAAACCCTGTTTGTTAGGGGTTGATTTTAATCGATATTTTATTCTATTTATCAGAAATAAAGCTTCAAGTGCTTTAGGAGCCAAACATGAGACCCATTGAAACCCGCTTGTTTCTTGACCGGTTTTTAAGCTATGTAAAAATTGACACACAATCCGACCCGCAATCGGACAGCTATCCAAGTACAGCCAAGCAGCTCAACCTTTCGCGCCAACTCGTAAAAGAGTTAAACGCACTGGGTTTAAGCGAGGTGGAACTGACCAGCGATGGCTACACGCTGGCCACGCTCCCGTCAAACGTGGAACATGAGGCGCCGGTGATCGGCCTTATCGCCCATGTGGACACGGCCCCGGATGTTAGCGGAAAAAATGTAAAACCCATAATTCATAAAAATTATAACGGTGGGGACATCGTTTTGCCGGGCGATACATCCATTGTTATTTCAGCAAAAATGAACCCGGATTTAAAAGGCATGAAGGGCTTTAATATTATCACGACCGACGGCACAACCCTGCTCGGTGCGGATAACAAGGCCGGTGTTGCCGAAATCATGGGCGCCCTGCAGTTCCTTAGCGAAAACCCGGATATCAAACATGGAAAAATCCGCGTGGCCTTTACGGTTGATGAAGAAGTCGGCGCCGGAGTGGATCATTTTGATGTGGCGCATTTTGGCGCAGACTATGCCTATACCATCGATGGCGGCGCGGCAGGTGAAGTTGAAGATGAAACCTTTTGTGCGGATTCTGCTACACTCAGGATTTGTGGCGTAAATGTACATCCCGGATATGCAAAGGGAAAAATGGTCAACGCACTTAAAATTGCAGCGGAATTTATAGACGCCCTGCCCAAAGATAAACTTTCGCCCGAAACAACGGAAGGGCGCCAGGGGTATGTGCACCCCAATACCATTTCCGGCAATGTGGAAGAAGTGATCATTGATTTTATAGTCCGGGATTTTACGGTTGATGGCCTTAAGGCAAAAGAGAAAAAGCTTAAGGATATTGCCGACAAAATCAACGTAATCAATCAACCAGCGAATATCGAAATAAGCTTCAAAGAATCTTACCGGAATATGAAATATAAAATTGATGAACACCCATTGGTGGTTGAGCATGCCATCGAAGCGGTAAAACGCAGCGGTCTTAAACCCAAACGCTCTCTTATCCGTGGCGGCACCGATGGCGCCCGCTTATCATACATGGGGCTGCCAACCCCAAATATCTTCACCGGTGGTCATAATTTTCATAGCAAAAAAGAATGGGTCGCGGTTCAGGATATGCAAAAAGCAATTGAAACCATTGTAAATTTAGTGGCCATTTGGGCCATGAAAACCGATCATTAAAACCAACAGGATACATGCCATGTACCCCAAATCCATTGAACAGATTAGTGACCAGGTTATCGCCATTAAATGGGATGATGGTCAGGATAATATATATTTTGCGGAACATGTGCGTCAAGCCTGTCCCTGCGCATCATGTAAAGAAAATGACGAGGCGGGAAAAAAGAAAAACCCCTTTAAAATACTGGACATGAACAACCCGACACCCAATCATATTGATTTTGTCAGCTGGGAACTAATTGGCCGGTACGCCATCCGTTTTATCTTTAGCGACCGTCATGACACCGGGATTTATACATTTGATTACCTTAGGGAAATTGGGGAGAAAGCCTGATTGAGAAAAGGAAATCAATATAAATAATATGATGGATTCGCAATCCATCATTCCGGATTAGTCGGATATATGCTAACCCGGTTTCAGCAATATTTGATCGGCAGCACGGCACAGAATCATCCAATATCATAAATAGGAGGGCAAATCCGGAGATAAATCATGGAATTTTACCTGTTGCCCGATGAAGCAGATACCTTAATACATTGGTGGAAAAATTATAGCAAGCATCAGTCGCGTTTTGGCAGCACAACATATATTTTCCCCATGGAAGACTATCTGCTTTCCAAACTGCGTCATCACACCCCCATTGTATCTTTTGACGAAATGGATCTGGATATATTTATTGAATGGATGGAAAAATCTTTGATGCCCCATCCGGGCCAACAGGTTTTTTATTTACCTGGTGAAGAATCGCTTGCCAGGCATTTAAGACAGCTACAAGACGCGAACAAGAAATCCCCATCTATCCATCAGGAAGCTCAGGCAAGGGAAAATGCGGTGCGGACAGCCGATAAATTGCTCCGGGACAAAAAAAACAGGAGCGAATTGTAAAAGGCCATTTGATTTCTTTGCCGAGATGTTTTAGATTTGCAATCTTGATTTTTGCCACCGTAGCTCAGTTGGTAGAGCAGTTCACTCGTAATGATCAGGTCGTCCGTTCAACTCGGATCGGTGGCTCATTAAAGCCCATGGTAAAAACCATGGGCTTTTTTTATTGGAAAAACAGAATTGGCTAAATAATTGGGACATGCACTGCATTCTGTTTCTTTGTTGCATATGATATAATCGATACAAATTGTAAGTTTGTTTTTATTCATATTTTTCTTTTTTTGCGCATATTTTTGTATCATCTTTTTTTGAATCACAAAAGGATGACCTCATGCTAAAAAAACTTTTTCCATTGCTGTTAATTCTGGCCGCCTGTCAATCCCAGAAAAACACACTGACCGGGCTACTGCCGGTATTGCAGTTGCAAAGCGGGCAAAGCGACACGGTGCTGGTACCGGATTTGTTTTATGCACCTGCCTACAAGCTGCATCTGCGGGCAAACCCGATGCTCCAAACCGTCTATTCCCAGGAATCACGGCAGCTTTCCTTAACGCCAACAGACGGAAAACATGGCTGGACGGCCCTGCGCTTTACCCTAAACGGAAAAAATTATGACATGCCCGTCCGCATCGAACAACGCATAGCCGTCACCCTACATTACCGTCCGCAGTCTTCCAAAGATGTGGTGCGCGTGATCGGCTCCTTTAACACCTGGGACCGCAACTCCAGGGCCATGCAGGACGAAGATGGGGACAAGGTCCTTGACAAAACCTTTTACCTGCGTCCCGGCCGCTATGAATACAAATTTTATGTAAACCGCAAGGAACTTATTGATCCCAAAAACCCAAGAAAAGTACTAAATTCCTTTGGTCAATATAACTCTTTGCTTACCGTACAATCTGCCACAAAAACCCCACCGGATATTTATAACAGCGGTGTTAAAAAGGTGCGGGAAAACTATACCTTTCAATTTAAACTGTCCGCTCCTGGAAATGCTGTTTCTACTCATCCCCGGGTCTTTGCCTTTTTAGATAACCAACAACTCGATTCCAATTTTTATAAAATCCACCATGGACAACTTGATATAACCCTAAATAAGGAAAAACTGAAACCAACAAAGATGCTCCGGGTTGCCATTCAGAATGAAACAGGAGGCAGCCGCATGCAAAGTATTGATCTTTCGGCAACGTTAAAACAAAATGACCGGGGAAAATCTTTTAGCTGGTATGATGCCATCCCCTATTCCATCATCATCGACCGCTTCAAAGACGGCGATCCATCAAATACGAAAAGGATTGACAACCCGGATTTACCAAAGAAATCCAACTATTACGGTGGTGACCTGCAGGGCATTCTGGATGAAATCGACGCCGGTTATTTTAGCGATTTGGGTGTAAACGTTTTGTGGCTTTCCCCGGTTGTTCAAAATCCGTGGCAGGCGTACCGGGAATATCCCGCTCCCCATCGCTTTACCAGTGGTTATCACGGCTACTGGCCCATTGCATTGGATAAGGTGGATCGTCGCTTTGGCGATATGGATCTGCTGCAAAAGCTGGTGGAGCATGCCCATCAAAGGGGCTTAAAAGTAATGCTGGATTTTGTAAGCAACCATGTGCATATCAAACATCCTTATTACACCAAGCACCGCAATTGGTTTGGTTCGGTTGACCTGCCGGACGGTCGTAAAAATCTACGTCTGTGGGACGAATTCCGTCTGACGACCTGGTTTGAAACTTTTTTGCCATCTTTTGATTATCCCGGTTCAGATGCAGCGGTGGAAACGATGACCGACAACGCCGTTTGGTGGCTTAAGGAAACTGGTGTGGACGGCTTTAGACAGGATGCGGTGAAACACGTGCCGCGTAAATTTTGGCGCAGGCTGACCCGCAAAATAAAAGAACAGATTGAAATCCCTGAAGACCGCCATATTTATCAAATTGGTGAATCTTTCGGGTCAGACCGACTCATCCAATCTTATATTGGAAATGGCTTGCTGGACGCCCAATTTAATTTTAACCTCTATGATGCAGCCATTTATTGTTTCACAAATTCTAAGGGGTCTTTTTCCGATCTTGATGCTGCCCTGAACAAATCGATAAATATATATGGCACCCATACCCTGATGGGAAATATTATGGACAGTCATGACAAGGTACGTTTTTTGGCCCTGGCCGATGGCGATGTGGGAATGACAACTGAGGACCCGGTTGAGATTGGCTGGAAAAATCCCCCAAAAGTGGACCATCCTACAAGTTATGCCCGTGAACAGGTTTATCTTGCCTACATGTTGTCCATCCCCGGAATCCCTTTTATTTATTATGGTGATGAGATCGGCATGACAGGCGCCGCAGATCCGGATAATCGTCGTCCGATGCGTTTTGGAGATGAAGTATCACCGGATGGCAAAAAAATGAAATCAGCTGTTAAAAAGCTGATTGCCATGCGCCGGGACAACAGCGCGCTACGTCAGGGAGATTTTCATACACTTCTGGCTGACAAGGATGTCTATGTTTTTGTCCGCGGCGATATGCGACAGAAGGTACTGGTCTTATTAAATAAAGGGCCTAAGTTATTGACGAAGGAACTAAAGTTAAAAGGGTTCGAAAAGACACGACATCTGATACCTTTATCCCTGGTATCGCGATACGTCTTTGATGGCCAAATTCTGGAGGTTGATTTACCGGCCTACAGCGCACAATTTATTTTATTGAAAGAATAATAATATTTACGACAAAAACTTTTGTTTTTAGCACTATTCAAAAAAAAGGCGGGAATAGCCCGCCTTTTTAAAAACAATATTCTATTTAAAGCGCAACGGCTTAAAATCTAATTTATCAATAAAACGTTTTTCCCTATTTGGATAGCCCAGGCTGGCCACCTTATCAAATCCCGGATCATCCTTATCCAAATAAAATTTAACATCTTCATTGTCGCAGGCGCCGCACGATGCATCGTCATGACCATGCTCTTTTAACGTCGCCCCTGCCTGACAACTGCCACTGATCTGTTTGCCGTTTATTATTTTTCCGATACTTAACAGAACAAAAGCAGTTCCAAAAACCAATGGGACCAATAAAAATTCCATTTTGTCCTCCGTTTTAAAATTCTTTTTTCAAATGATGGCACAAGTTACAACGATTGCCAGCATTCTCAAAATATCATTTACTATGCTTTGATTAAAAGCCGGGTATCCTTAACTTTTAGACACCTTTTAATAATCGGTATAAATAGTCATGAACGCGTCACATAAAAATCAATTTAATTACCCCTTATTTTTTCTGCTTGCCCTGCTTGCCCTTGCAATTTTACCCTTCATCGGCAGTCAATCTTTACATTTTAAGTCTGTTTTTACCGGCATGGAATCTCTTGATGCGGAAATATTTTGGTCGGTACGCCTGCCCCGTGTGCTCTTTGCCTTTGCCGTTGGCGCAGGATTGGGTCTTACAGGCGCTGTCTTTCAGGCTCTCCTACGAAATGATCTGGCCACGCCTTATACGCTTGGGGTTTCCGCCGGGGGTGCTTTTGGCGCCGTGTTAGCTATAAAGCTCAATCTTGTGGTTAGCCTTTTCCTTTTTTCTTCCGTAAGTCTGATTTCCGTTTTAGGCAGTTTAGCGGCAATGTTGGTTATATATCTTCTTTCGCACAACCGGGGATTTTTATCTGTTTATACGTTGATACTTGCCGGTGTGGCCATCAGTTATTTCTTCTCTGCTTTTAACCTGGTATTGCAATATCTGTCCGATTTTACGGAAACAATCCGTATGATTCGCTGGCTTATGGGCGGGCTGGATGCTACCGGATGGCGCTATCCGTTGCTTATACTCGTAACCGATGTTTTGGCTTTTATCTATTTCCTGAAAAACGCCCCGGCTTTCGACATTTTGTTGGGCGGAGATGAACAAGCCATGAGCAAGGGCGTGGATGTGACCCGTTTACAAAAGCTAAGTTTTATTTTTTCATCGATTCTTATTGGCCTGATTGTAGCTGTTGCCGGACCGATCGGTTTTGTGGGTTTGGTAACGCCACACGTGTTACGATTACTTTTAGGCCCGGGCCATCGTCGTTTGTTCCCTGCTGCGTTTGTTGGAGGCGGTGTGTTTTTGGCTGCCTGCGATACCATTGCCCGTACGGTAATTTCCCCTGCCGAGTTACCCGTAGGCGTTATCACCGCATTGATCGGCGGACCGTTTTTTATTTATCTCCTACTGCGTCATAAACAAAAACTATCATAGTTCCGGGACAAAACATCCAACGGAGAACAAAAATTACACCGGATAATCATAAAGCACTACTGGGCTTACAGCCTTAGGAAGATGGAAGGATTTGACCCTGGCAACCTGCTGAACGGAATATTATACCTTTTCAGCTTAAATCCCGGGACATATAGAAAATGACATGGATTTATCAAGTAGAAACTCTCTTTTATTGGATTCGTTTTTTGTAATGCCGATTCTTTTGACTTACGCCCTTTAGAAGTATTAAATTCCCCGTTTAACAGATAAAAGGATATACCAATGTTAAAAAGCTATAAAAACCTATTGATTCTCTGGCTGCTAAGTGTGTCCGTTTTAGTTCTGGCACAGATTACCCTTGGCGGCTATGTGCGGCTTACAAAGTCCGGGCTTTCCATGTACGATTGGCACGTCATCACAGGCGTTGTCCCCCCTTTAACAGAAAAAGCATGGCAGGAGACATTTGAACATTATAAAAAAACCCCGGAATATAAAAAGGTGAACGTGGGAATGGGGTTGGCCGATTATAAATCGATATACTACCGTGAATACAACCACCGCATTTTAGGACGTTTTAGCGGAATACTGTATGTCGTTCCCTTATTTATCTTTCTTTTTGCCGGGGTGCTCAAATGGCGACAGTCAATATCCTACCTGATTATCGGTCTGCTTTATGCCGCACAGGGGGCGATGGGTTGGTATATGGTGAAGAGCGGGCTCGTTGACGCCCCCCATGTTAGTCCTTTTCGTTTAGCGGCACATCTTTTATTGGCTTTGCTTATTTTAGCAATGCTTGGCTGGGAAATTTATAATTTATCCAATGGCAAATCACAGCTTAAAAATTTACCGGCGCATTGTTTCCTTTCACGTCGTAGCCTCGTTTTTAGCCTCCTGCTTACCCTGCAAATAATTTACGGGGCATTTATGGCCGGTCTGAAAGCCGGGCACGTCTCGAATACCTTCCCGGCCATGCTGGGTTTTTTGGTTCCTCCGGGCATGTTTAGCGGCATTCACCCGACCTGGCTAAATATATTTGAAAACAGCTTAACGGTACATTTTATTCATCGCTGGCTGGCTTTTGTAGTGGCCGGTTTTGGTATTTATATCTGGAATTTATTGCGAAACTCCGGGATTCCACATGTGCGGCCCGCTGCCCATATGCTTGGAATTTTACTTGCTGTTCAGCTTCTATTGGGGATCAGCGTGGTCTTGTGGGATGTGGATATTACCCTGGCGTTGGTCCATCAACTGACCGCCGCCTTTCTGGTGCTGACTGTCGGCTATATTTTGCATAGTTTGTCCGGCGACCGGTCGGCTCATCAGTAGCGTGGAAAGTACCCCGTGGCAGTTTCCCGACTGCGGCCCCAAAGCGGACAAATTAACATGTATCACGGAGATACTTATCCGTTTTGCTTCCCTGTGATTGTTTATTTTAACAGTAAAATGGAACGTGTTTTTACGGAGGTTTCTCCGATCAAACGAACAAAATAGACGCCGGATACTGCAGGGATACCGTTACCCGATCGGCCATTCCATCGGAACTCAAAACTGCCTGCTGCGAAAACGGCATTTATGATTTGAGCTACTTCACGACCCGTGATGTCATAAATGGCCAATTTAATACGCTGTTGCCGGTCATTTGTAAAAGGGATGCGTGTGGATGGATTGAAGGGATTGGGGTAATTATTTTGCAATTCAAAACTTTTTGCTTGATTTAGTACCAGCTCCTTGACCGCTGAAACGGCTAGCAATTCATCGATCTTGGCATTGATTGTAGTCACCTGATTCGTCCGCACATTTAATTGAATAACGCCTTTTTGATCAATCACCATGCTGTACTGATAATTCGTTTTAAAATCGAAGGCTGTCTGACCGCCTTTTAATAACAAGTCATACTGAATACCGGTAGAATTTTTAAAATTTTGCACCCCGGATGCCGGTCGGTCCCAGGCGTCAATTCCCATTGCCTTAAACACATCGCTGCCATATTTATCTGCAATCTTGGTTTGTGTGTCATTTCCTTCGGCAAGACATGTCGGGCAGTTAAAACCAAACCAATTGATATAAACGACTTTTCCCAAATAATTTGATAACGATTCCGTACCACCATTTAGTTTGTCCAGCGTAAAATCGGGAGCAGTATTTCCAATCTGGGCGTTTGCAAAGGCAAACGTAAGGCTTATAAACAGTAGGGCTTTTAACATGATATATCTCCTTTACTCTTTTAAAAACGGGTAGTTAATGAAAGCTCAACGCCTTCAAAATCCAGCACACGGTAACAAATTCCGCCGGTACAGGCATTACCGCCCCGTCGTTTGCCAACAAATAAATTGAAAACATTTTGCTGATCATATTGATACGTAGCCAGAAATGCCGGCCAGTTTCTGAATTTTGATATTCCGTTTGTTGCCAACTGATTGGTTTCCACCGGATCGTTGGAATATTCCAGGATGATTCCGGCAGAATATATCGGGCCTTTGTTCAATGAAACGTTCACATAGCGATTTTCCGCGCTATGGTTTTGTGCCGGATTAAAAATAAAATCTCTTTGGAACTGCTGCCATTGGATTTCCGATATAAATTGCCACTCACTGCCAAAACCCCACTCGGCACTTGCCCCGGCTGTATAACGGTTTTTCTGGCTAACCAGTTCATCCTGCGAATAATCGGCGAAAACCTTTGTAATGACATCCGGACCGAGATAATAATTAACATCTGCGTAATACTCAAAGAAGGTATAACGCTGGTTCCCGAGACGATTTACCGCCCGGCTATGATTAAGGGTAACACTATTATCGCCACCAACATCAAGCAAAACCTCAAGCTGATAGCCGTTTTCATTGTTTGGTTCAATTGAATGCGTAGAACGGTTCAGCAAGGTGTAGGTATGTTCGCGCACCAGTGGTGGCGGATCATTAAACACCAGGGTGAAATTATTATAGTCCTTATATTCGAATGAAAGCGATGCCCGTTTATAAACGACATTAAACGATGCATAAAAAGCATGTGCACCGTTTTGTCCCAGTTGAAAAGCCCCATCCCTGTTGCTGCCATCCTGGATATACTCAGCATAATATTGAATATCCCCCCAATAACCATCAAAATTGAGACCGTTATATTCATTTACACGTCCATCTCTGTCGCTGCGCAGATAGAGCAAGCCCGGGTTGAAATTATCATGCAGTAAGAAATCCACTTCCCCGCCCTGCACAAAAGATCGTCTGCGTTGGCTTCGGCCCTGGATCGGTGGACGGGAAAAATCCAATGGGCGTCCGGCCAACGCTTTGGCACGGATAAAGTCATTTTCATAGCGCAGTGAAAGACCTTCCACATCCTTGTAAAATCCATAACGCTGCTGGGTGCCGGTATCTTCATATACCACCCCCGGCAACTCATAACTGCGCAACAAAAGACCACGGCCAAGGATTTCATAAAAATTCCCAAGACGTAGTTGCAGATTACCCAGATTATAGGCGATATATTTCTGGCTTATGCGGTTATATTCGTAGCGTGAATCGGTGTTATATATCTCAGCACGCACACCAAGGGTTATATCCCCTGATCCATAGAACAGGTTCAACTGATCATACAAATTCGCTCGATTTGCAGGCAGACGGTCCGGCTGGTTACCAAGCTGGTAAATTGCCAGATTAGAACCGCTAAGTTGTGCAAACAGTGGTTGAACCATCACCAGCGCAAGCAGAATGGTTGCGCATCTATTCATGCGCATTTCCTAAAATTTTTTCTATTTCCTTGATCAGGATTTTTTCATCACCGCTACGAAAGCCATAATGCGTGTAAACGATTTCATTAGCGCTGTTCACAATAAACAGGGTCGGGTAAACAGTTACATTTAAACGGGTTGAAACTTCAGCCTGGGGGTCTTTTAAAACCGGGTAGTCCATACGGTGAATTTTTACAAATGGTTTTATCTTTGCGGCATTTCGCGGGCTGTCCACGCTAATCCCTAAAACGGATACGCCCTTCTGCTTATAGGCATGATAAATTTCACTTAGCTTGGGTATGGCACGTACACAGGGTTTGCACCAGGTGGCCCAAAAATCGATAATGGTGAGTTTCTCACCTTTAATATCCTTGTAGTGACGGGTTTTATTGTTTACATCCTGCAATGAAAAGGCAGGGATCTTTATACCGGCCATGGCAATAGAAAATATCCCCGCAAAAAGCAAGGTCCAGATAAAACGTTTTTGCATTCTTACTCCTTTATAAGCTGATCAATTTCTTCACGCAGTGCGATAATGTTTATCCCATACTCCGAATAGACAATTTGTCCCTTTTTATCCACCAGCACCGAATAGTCATTTACGGCGTTATAGGCGGTTCCAACGCGGCTGGCCTTCATCAACACCGGATATTTCACGCCGGTCTGAATTTTAAAATTGGCCACCTGCCCTTCAGTTCCGTCCCATACATCAAGACCAAGAACCTGCAAAACAGACGGATCATATTTATCGGCAATTTCAGATTGGGTAGCCGGCGCCGAGGCAATGCAGGGCGGACAACTGTAACCGACAAAATTGAGGAAAACAACTTTACCGGAATAATCGCTCAAACTGATCTGCCCCGAAGGATATGCGTCCAGCGTAAAAGCCGGTGCAGCCTTTGTCTGTTTGCCTCCGCCGGTCCCTGCACTGTCACCTGACGATGGGTTGCTACAGGCATATAAAAAAAGAATAAGCGTGACGAAAACTGTCTTTATCATGATCTTTCCTGAGAATTTTTAGTTAAACACTAAGATAATAACCTGAAATACTCACGAAAAATTCACGATTCACGAATAAAACGTAATTTAGCTTGATGCCCATCCACAAGTTCATGGTCACAGATATCTGAACCGCGGGGCAAAATATTTTTCGTTTTTCACATTCGACCATTAGTAAATATAAATTTCAATCACCACTTTCGAAGGTTGAAACTTTGGACCGAAGCAACGGTGTTGATTCAAACTTGCGTTTTTCCGAAAATCCTGTTCATCCTTTTCTTTCTTTTCATTTTTCATTTTTCATTTTTCATTTTTCATTTTTCATTTTTCATTTTTCATTTTTTTAAAATCTCGTTGCCAGCATCAAATCAACCAGTGCGATATAAATTTCCACCAAATAATAAAATAGCTTAAGTTTTAACCATCAAATGCAAAAATAGACTTTATAAAACTTCAGGAGGAGATGTGTCCCGTTTAATGGTTTCTATATCCGGCATCCGCGGTGAAGTCGGTGAAACGCTGACCCCACAGGTTATCGCAAAATATACCCAGGCCTTTGGCACTTATACAAGGGGCGGCACGGTTATCGTTGGCCGCGATTCGCGCGTTTCCGGGCCCTTTGTCAGCCATCTTGTAAAGGGTTGTCTCCTCGCCTGTGGCTGTAAGGTGATAGATATCGGCATCGTGCCCACACCAACAGTACAACTGGCCATCGAACATCATCACGCTCAGGGCGGCATCGCCATCACGGCCAGCCACAACCCCGTCCAATGGAACGGGCTCAAGTTTATGGGCGCAAACGGACGCTTTCTTTCGCCCAAAGATGCAAACACGGTTTATGCCATGGGGGATAAAGGCACATTAACCCTTGCAGGCTGGGAGAAGCTCGGCAGTGAAATCACCGATCCGGACGCCAACCGGCGACATATCGATGCCGTGTTAAAGCTTTCGTATGTGAAAGCGGAAAAAATCCGCGCAAAAAAATTTAAGGTGGTTGTGGATACGGTGAACGGAGCGGGCGGCCTGATTATTCCCCAGCTTTTGGAAGCGCTGGGCTGCGAAGTGACCGTGATAAACGGCGAACCCAACGGACGTTTTGCCCATACCCCGGAGCCTTTGCCCAAAAACATCGGTCAGCTTTGTGAAACAGTAAAAGAAAAAGGCGCGGATGTGGGCTTTGCCGTCGATCCCGATGTGGACCGCTGTGCCATTGTGGACAATCTGGGCAAACCAATTGGCGAGGAATATACTTTGGTGCTGGCAACAAAACTCATATTTTCAAAAAAGATGGGCCGTATGGCGGTCAACATGTCCACCTCGCGCGCCTCGGAGGATATTGCCCGTTATTATAATTGTATGTTTGAACGCAGCAAGGTTGGCGAGATAAATGTAGCGGAGAAAATGCTGGAACTGGAGGCCATCATCGGCGGGGAAGGCAATGGCGGGGTTATCCTGCCCGAACTTCATTTGGGACGCGACGCGCCGGTGGCCGTTGCCCTCACCCTGCAACATCTGATGGAGTTTGGCGGCGCCCTGCACGAGCTGTTTCTATCCATGCCCCAGTACAAAATGGTCAAGGAAAAAGTCAGTATAGAAGGCATGGACCCGGACAAAGTGTTGGCGACAATGGCCGAAAAATACAAAGATGAAAATGTAAATCTGCTGGACGGCGTCAAGATTGATTTTGATGACAGTTGGGTGCACCTGCGCAAATCCAATACCGAACCGATTGTACGGGTGATGAGCGAAGCGGCAACCGAAGAGGCTGCCCAAAAACTGGCCAATCATTTTATGCAGGAAATCAAACAATTGATGTAAAGGAAAAGACCATGCAAATTTGTCGTGTTATCGGGGATATCGTATCCACCGTAAAAAATAGTCACTTCATAGGTAAAAAAATATTGATCGTTCAACCGCTCGATCTGGAAGGCTCCGCCCAGGGTGACGCCTTTTTAGCGTTGGACACGGTGGACGCGGGCAGTGGCGACCGTGTGCTGGTGATGCGCGAGGGCGGTTCGGCACGTATTATCTTTAACGATGACGAGATTCCCGTACAGGCCGTAATCACAGGGATTGTGGATGATCTTCAGATTATTGATAATGTGTAAAGGAATTTTTCATCGGAAGTCCCTTTCAAAAGAAACAACGACGAAAGAGACGTTAAAAAAAAATTTAAAAATTGTAATTTGCTAAGAAGGAAAACGGCAAAAATAATGTTGATGATTTTTGCAAGCAGCATAATAAATGGCGAACATCAAATGGGACATCAAAAAGAGCACAAATCCCACCGCATAGGCTGGCTACGGGCCGCGGTTTTAGGGGCAAATGACGGTATCGTTTCGACGGCAAGCCTTATTATTGGCGTTTCAGCCGCCAATACAACCCAACACGAAATACTTCTTGCCGGGG
>CAYWBI010000104.1:0-13675 GCA_964456445.1 uncultured Calditrichaceae bacterium | reverse complement strand
CCCCTATTGTATTTCCACCATTTGATCAGCTACGAAGATTAAAGGGCTAACGCCCTCTGGATACAGAACCAAATGGATAGAATTTAGTTAAAGCTCTGCTCAGTAAGGAATTTTGAAGTAGGAGACGATTCTTCATTTTTCGAGGTTCGGTGTTTGACAAATATCGAATATCGAACAAGGAATGACGAAGTAAAAATATTCGCAAAAAGATACGTATATTCATGGCTAAAAATAAAAATCACCTTTTTGGTTCCGGCTTGTCCGGGTTAGGAAGTAAGCATCTAGCAGAAGGACAGACAGATAAAATTTATATGAAACAAGCAATGGATGACTATTTAAATACCGCCATAGAGGCCGCGCGTCTGGCCGGGGAGATTTTGAAACGCTATTACGGACGGGTAAAACCGGAAGAAGTGCGTAAAAAATCGCAAAATGATTTTATCAGCTTCGTGGACGAAACATCCGAAAAGGCGATTCTGGAGCTTATCCAGGGGCGTTATCCGCAGCATACCTTTTTAGCGGAAGAGAGCGGTGGCGCCGAGCATGCACGCGGCTACCGCTGGATCATCGATCCCCTTGACGGAACTAAAAATTATTTAAGCAATGTGCCCGTTTTTGCCGTTTCCATCGGGCTTGAGCATGAGGGCAACTTGATTACCGGGGTGATATATGACCCGCTAAATGACCACATGTATTCTGCTGTAAAAGGGCAGGGGGCATTTTTAAACGGCACGCCTATCCATGTCAGTAAAAATCAAATCCTTGCAGAGAGCTTAATGGCCACCGGCTTTCCCTTTAAAACCAAACACCTCCTGCATCCTTATATGCATGTCTTCGAAGAGATCTTTAGCGGCAGCCTCGGCGTACGCCGTCTTGGCTCGGCGGCTATGGATCTGGCCTATGTGGCCCGCGGCACATTTGATGGTTTTTGGGAGATCGGCTTAAAGCCATGGGATGTGGCTGCGGGCGCCTTGTTGGTTAGAGAAGCAGGCGGTCAGGTAACTGATTTTTGGGATGGTGATGCATTTTTAAGCAGTAGTTATATTCTTGCAACCAACAGCGCGATACATCAACAAACCGGTGATATTATCCGGGAAACTTTTCCATTTTATAAACCAGTAGAAGAAGGGGCCGCGCAGTGAGCCAATCGGGAGATTTTAAACGCAAAGGGGAGAGAGGCGCCCTGAGTATAATGGCCTGTGAATCCGGGATTCCTCTGGCACAGCGTATCGTAGATGCCTTTAACCTTGAGTTAAAAGGACAAGGCGACGACCATCGTATCCGTCTGCTCCATTCTGAGGAAATGCATTTTGCCAATGGCGAAATAAAAACGGTGATCACCGAAAACATCCGTGGCGATGACCATTATATCGTACAATGTTTTGATGATCCCAATTCCGCACAGTCGATTAATGATAACCTGATGGCGCTGATGACCGCCGTAAATGCAGCCTATCAATCCGATGCGGATTCCATTACGGTTGTAATTCCGCAATATGCCTATTCCCGCCAGGAGCGGAAGAAAACCCGCGAGGGGATAACCGCCAAGCAAATCGCACGCTTCTTAGAGATATCCGGCGCCGACCGGGTGATCACGCTGGACGTCCATGCCGAGGCCATCATGGGCTTTTTCAGCCGGGCAACGCTGGAAGACCTGCACGCTTCGCATACGCTGATAAACCATTTTGAAAACAACTATTCAACCGAGAACCTTGTCATCACCTCACCGGATGTCGGAGGCGCCGAAAAAGCCCGTTTCTATTCAAAGGCCATGCGTACCGGTTTGGCCATTGTGGATAAAGCACGGGACTATTCAAAGGCAAGCGTTGTGGAAAGCATGCGCCTGGTCGGTAACGTGGAAGGTAAAAATGTGCTTTTGCCCGATGACATGATCAGTACCGGCGGAACTATTATCAATGCCGCCCGATTGCTGAGGGACAACGGTGCAAAAAATATTTATATTGCCTGTTCGCTGCCGTTCTTTAACGGATATGCCCGTGAGCTTTTTACCAAGGCTTATGAAGAAGAATTGATAACCCGGGTCATTGGCACCGATGCCGTTTTCCACGGCCCCCAGTTTGTGGCGGATAATCCCTGGTATGACGAAGTGTCCATTGCCCCCTTATTTGCCAAGGTGATCTATCACATCAACACAAAACGTTCCGTGTCCGAGTTGTTACGCTAAGTTGACCGCTCCCACATAAATAAAGCGCGGGACCTACCTTTGAGATGACCGATGGCCGCTTGTCTATAGATTTTCTGCCTGCTGATTGTTAATAATGGTCATCCCCAAAGTCCCACATCAATTTGACTTTTGCGGCCTCGCCATGACGATACAATATTTGATGATGTTCGCCATACACATCCCATCATAACAAAATTGCTTCCCGGTATTTGGCTGAATTTATGGGGTATCAGCAGCATTACTTCGGATGAAGTTGGTGAGAATTCCCTGGTTTGTAAATTTCAGGTTTAATATCTTGTAGTGTTAAGTTGAAGCAGACGGTATAATGAACAGTATAAAAATATACAACAATATAAACAAAACCGATAACAATAAAAGTTTTGGCATCTCCCGCATGGAAGAGATTTATGCCAAGCGCCAGAAAAAAACAGATTCGCCCCACCGCCACGATTATTATACTGTTTTATTGGCCCGGAAGGCCCGGGGCAGACATGTTATCGATTTCAACAGTTATATGTTGTCTGACCGGCAAGTTTATTTTATAAACCCGGGGCAGGTACATCAACTTATAGAAGATGAGGCCCCCATTGGTTTCTCAATTGTATTTTCCTCTAATTTTCTGATGGAGAATAATATTGCAAGCTGTTTCATAGAAGACCTTAACCTTTTCCATGACTATGGTTTTTGTCCGCCTATGAAGCTTACAAAGGGGCAATTTTTGAAACTGTCTGACTATTGCGAACAAATTTTCCGTTTATACCATTCTGATGATAAATTTAAAAAGCAGGCGATGGCTGCCCTTCTTGAACTTTTTTTGATATCTTGTAACTCTATCTGTACAAAGCCTTATGGCAATACACAAAAGCGTGAAGCGGGAAACGCCATATTAAAAGACTTTAAAAAATTAGTTGACCAAAACTATACCGACTGGCATGGCCTGTTTCAATATGCACAAAAGCTGAATATAACGCCCGATCATCTTAATAGAACTATCAAGTCCTTGATTGGTAAAACAGCCAAGGAATATATTCAATCCAGAATTACTATTTCTGCAAAACGCCTGCTTTACTTTTCAAATTATTCTGTCAAAGAAATCAGCTATAAACTCGGTTTTTCCGAACCGGCCAATTTTAGCGCCTTTTTTAAGAAATGTACGGGGCTATCCCCCACACGTTTTCGACACGGCTAATGCCGGATTTTAATATGCCTGATCCGTATCTTCATATTTTATCCTGATCCCGTTTGTGTAGCTTTAATATCATATAAACCACCAATGGAGGGACGAATAATGAAAACGATTGTACATAAGTCCGATACGCGGGGACATGCCATACATGGTTGGCTGGATACGCACCATACCTTTAGTTTTGCCAATTACTACAATCCCGAAAGAATGCATTTTGGGGTGCTGCGTGTTTTAAACGATGATATTGTAAGCCCGGGCAAGGGGTTTGGCACACATCCACACGATAACATGGAGATCATCTCCGTGCCTTTGGAAGGCGCACTGGAGCACAAAGATAATATGGGCAACATTTCTATTATCCGGCAAGGGGACATACAGGTGATGAGTGCTGGAAGCGGTGTTTTCCATAGCGAGTATAATCAGAGTTTGGAAAAAGAAGTAAATTTTTTGCAGATTTGGCTTATGCCCGGTAAAAAAAATGTTAAGCCACGTTATGATCAGATATCAATCCGTGATATAGAAAGGAAAAACAGCTTTTATCAAATACTTTCCCCAAATCCAGAAGATGACGGGGTATGGATACATCAGGATGCCTGGTTTCATATGGGCGATTTTGAAGAAGGGCACCGGGAACTATATACACTTAAAGCCCCACGGAACGGTGTGTATATTTTTGTTCTTGAAGGCAGTCTTGACATTGAAGGAATCAAGCTTGACAAAAGAGATGGCCTGGGAATCTGGGAGACACAAAGCATTGCCGTTTTAGCAAAAAGTGCGGTAAAGCTGCTTCTAATGGAAATACCAATGAACATTTCGTAAATAAAGAAATCCCGGTTTCAAACATTCCGGGATTTCAATTTACTTTCCATCGAAAAGCCTGACTTACCCATGAACTTTTTGACAGACCGGGGAAGTCATCACATAGTATTTTCAAAACACCTGATTGAACCGGCACAATGGGTTTGGTTCATCTGTGTTCAATCCTTGGCCCGGTATTTTTTAAAGCGAAATATGTATCCTTCTTTTAAGTTCTACTTGAATCTGCCGTAAATTTTTATACATTGAACAGAAAGAGAATTGGAACCTTCATTTCCGAACATTTGTAAAACATAAAGATAACTACAGCATATCATTTTATTTGCCGGTGAGCGCCATGGGCAACAAGACCGATAAAAAAAGGATGCAAAACCTTTATGAAATTGCCCGGGGCTATTTCGAAAAAGGCTATGCCCTGCAAGAAAGAGGCTACTTAGACCGCGCGGCCCACTGTTATAAACGCTCGATTGAGTTTTTGCCTACGGCGCATGCCTATACCTTTCTCGGCTGGGTCTATAGCCTTAAAAATTTATATGAAGAAGCCATCGATGTTTGTAAAAAGGCGGTCGAAATCGACCCGGATTATGGCAACCCCTATAATGATATCGGCGCTTATCTGATTCAGCTAAAACGCTATGATGAAGCCATCCCCTGGTTGCAAAAAGCGCTGGCAGCCCCGGAATATCAAAACTATTGCTACCCCTGCATCAACTTAGGCCGTGTCTATGAATGGAAAGGCGATTGGGACAAAGCCAAATTTTACTATCAACGGGCCATAAATGAAAACCCCGCGAGTGGAATGGCCCAACGTGCCTATAATTGTTTATTGGCAAAGTATAACTGATGCGTAAAAAATTTGAAATCTCCGTCGTAGCGGCAATCATAAAGGACGATAAAGGAAATATCCTTATTACAAAACGCCCCGATGATACCCATTTGGGCGGGTTGTGGGAATTCCCGGGTGGCAAGGTGGAAGATGGGGAGAGCCATACCGACGCATTGGTCCGTGAGATTCAGGAAGAAACCGCTTTAGATATTGTGCCCGGCGAGTTGTACTGGCAGGAAACCGTGGACTACGGCTGGAAGATCGTGCGATTGTATTTTTATCATTGCCGTCTTAAGGGCCAGGAACAAAATGTGCGCCTGCAACAGGTCACGGATTTTCGTTGGCTCGAAGCGTTTGAATTGCCCGGGTTTGAGTTCCCTCAAGCCGACACGGCGCTTATCCGGGAACTGGCCGGTTAAACCGGGTTGGGGATATTTAAAAACTCCACATCAAGATTGAATTTATTAGCCAGGTGTTCGCCCAGGGCTTGTACGCCAAATACTTCCGTGGCATGATGCCCCGCCGCAATAAAATGGATACCTTCCTCTTTAGCGTAATGGTAAATATGCTCGCTCGCCTCGCCGGTGATATAAGCGTCCAGTCCCTGAACAACCGCCTGTTTGATTTCCTTTTGAGCCCCGCCGCTGATGATCCCGACACTACGGATATTCTTTGGGCCAAAGGGGAAAATGAGCGCCTGCGGGTTGATGTTGGTACGTATCCGGTGAAACAGTTTTTCGGCGGAATGATTGAATGTTCCTTTAAAACCGATGGTCGTTCCATTGTAGGCGCCAAAGGGCTGTGGTTGGAGAATGCCGAGTCTTTGGGCAATTTGTGCATTGTTGCCGTAAGTGGCATGGGCATCCAGCGGAAGGTGGTAGGCCAACAGGTTCAAATCGTTTTTCAGAAGAAATTTAACCCGTTGTTTATATCCGCCCACATACAAGGGCCGTTCAAAATTCCAAATGATACCGTGATGCACCAAAACAGCATCTGCTTTTTGGGCTTGGGCTTTTTTGAACAGTTCCATACAGGCGCTTACCCCGCAAACAATTTTTTTTATGTCATTCCGGCCTTCTACTTGCAAGCCGTTTGGACATAAATCTTTATAGAGATCAATTTGTAGCAGGTCGTTTAAATAACCGGTTAATGTATCACGTTGCATGGGAGTGGTCCTCAATGTGGAAGAAAGGCGGAAGGTAGAAAATCATTCGTTCTTTTTCAAGCCCGTAAAGGGGAATAAAAAAAAGCCGCCCAATAAATACGGCGGCTTAAAAGTTTACTTGGATTCTTTGTACATCACGTGTTTGCGAACAACGGGATCGTATTTTTTAATTTCCATTTTGCCCGGTGTGTTGCGTTTGTTCTTTTTTATCGAGTACACATGCGGACTTGCCGTGCTTTTAAGTTTTATAGTTTCCCGGGCGTTTGATTTTTTTGCCATTGCTCAGCGCTCCATTTTTCTAAATACATATTTCTAGAACCGAAAGAAATATTTCGGATAATTATTAGCTTAGTTCAACCTCGGCCAATTTTAGGCCTTGCTCTGCCAGATAGGTCATTAAACCTTTGCTGTTGATTGTTTTTAAGGCGCGGGTTGAAATTTTTAAGCGGACGAAACGATTGAGTTCGCTTACAAAAATACGTTTATTTTGCAAGTTGGGCAACTGGCGCCGTTTCGATTTGTTGTGGGCATGCGATACGTTATTGCCCACCAGTGGCTGCTTACCTGATAATTTACATTTACGGGACATCATTGACTCCTAAAGTTATGCTCTTCCTTCTAATATTGCCCGGCCGTTTGTAATTTCCTGATTGATACGTTGGTCTTCGTTGTCACCAGTATAGACTCTGAGTATTTTCTCGGAAAATTTCATTTGACCGTTTTTAGGCGATGTGTATGTAAAGACGATCTTTACACTTTTGGATTGTTCTTCTTGTCCTCTGCGGACCTTATCGCCAAAGGTTTGTTTCTTGGCCATTTTATCTCCTGCTGCTGTTAAGATTGTTTAAACCACGGAAAACTTTCGTCGCATCCCCCGTTTCACAACAGGGACGATTATTTGCCGCACTTTTAGTCATTCCGGGGAGAACCGCAACAACTCCATTTTCTTGTCAATTTTTTAAAGACGTGTAATATATCCCAATAAGTTAAAGAATTCAATAAAAAGTATAATGATTTAATCAAAATAATGCGAAAAGATTGATTTTAGGGTTGCCTCTCTCTAAATTAAAAGCTTATTTTTTATATATATGTTTGGAGGAATTTTCAAGAATGATTAGTACAGAAATTAAACAGCTGTCATCCTGTCGCAAAGAGCTAAATATTGTTATGACAAAGGATGCTCTGCAACCAATCCGTGAAGAAGAAATCCGTAAGATTCGTAAGTCGGCCCAGTTCCCAGGCTTTCGTAAGGGTAAAGCACCACTTAACATGATTACCCGTAGTTATGCGCAGGCCATAGAAACCTACACCATGGAAACCGCTTTGCAAAACGCCCTGGAAGAGGCCGTCGAAAAAAATGATATCTATATCGTTGGCATGCCCGATCCTAAAAAAGTTGATTTTTCCGAAGATGGTGATTTGCAGATGACCATTGAAGTGGACACCTACCCGGAAGTAGAGCTGAAAAAATATAAGGATCTGGAATTTGTAAAAGATAAATATACTATCGATGATTCTTTTATAGAAGCCCAGGTTGAACGGGCACGTAAAGAAAAAGCCGTGCGAACGGAGGTTGAAACCGCTGTAGCCGATGGCAATATTGTTTCGATCGATATGGAAGAGCTGGATGAAAATGAAAAACCTATCAAGGGTAAAAAGTATTCGGACATATCGGTTGTTGTAGGTGAAGGCCGTTTTGATCCCGAACTTGAGAAACAATTGGTTGGTCTTAAAAAAGGGGGGGTGAACAAAATCGAAAAAATCTACCCGGACGATTTCCCTCAAAAAGAGATGGCAGGAAAAGTTGAGCGCTATAACATTACGGTCAAAAAAACAGAAGAAGAGGAGCTGCCTGCCCTGGACGACGCATTTGCCCAACAGGTAAATCCGAAAGTGAAAACACTGGATGAGCTGAAGGAAGTCATTAAAGAAGGTGTCCGCAATGAGTATGACCGCGAAGCGGAAAACCGTTTGAACCAGGATATTTCCCAAAAACTCATCGAGGAAAACCCTTTTGATCTGCCACAGGCCCTGATCGACAATTATCTTGACAATCTTATACGTGATGCTAAAAAACGCGATAAAGTTGCCAATGAGGCGACCCTCCGTGAATATTATAAAAACGATGCCGTCAACAACATGAAATGGTATTATATCCAGGATCAAATCGCCAAGGATGAAAATATTGTTGTTGATGAAAGCGATATCGATGAATTTTTGGCAAAAATCGAGAATGAAGAAGTCCAAAAAATCTATAAAGAAAATGCCGGTTTGCTGGATCAGCTTAAAGATGATATTAAAACGCGTAAGGTTCAGGAATTTTTGGCCGAACACAATAAAATCAGCGAAAATGAAATCAATCTAAACTAATGCCTTTCTGCCCGATGGTTTGTGCAGAGACGAGCGAAATGTTTGAAAGAAAGGGTAAGACATGTCTTTAGTGCCAATGGTTGTGGAACAAACCGGCCGCGGAGAACGCGCCTATGATATTTATTCCCGCTTACTAAAAGAGCGTATTGTTTTTCTTGGTACACCAATCGATGATACAATCGCCAGTTTAATTATCGCCCAGTTATTGTTTTTAGAAGCCGAAGACCCTGAAAAGGACATCTTTTTATATATCAACTCACCAGGCGGAGTGGTTTCCGCGGGGATGGGTATTTATGACACCATGCAATATATCAAGCCCGATGTTGTAACCACCTGTATGGGACAGGCGGCCAGCATGGGGGCTGTTTTGTTGGCTGCGGGAACAAAGGGCAAAAGATATGCGTTGCCTCATGCACGGATCATGATCCATCAGCCCCTGGGCGGGGCGGAAGGCCAGGCGTCGGATATTGAAATAGCCGCGAATGAAATTTTACGTATCCGCGGAATATTAAATGGTGTATTGGCCGAAGCTTGCGGTAAGGACGTCTCACAAATCGCAAACGATACGGACCGTAATAATTTTATGTCGGCGGAGCAGGCATTGGAATACGGGCTGATCGACAAAGTCCTTGAGCCACGTAGTGATAACAAAAAAGGTGATTAATGAGTATGGGTAAAAAAACACATTTACCAATTTATCGTTGTGCTTTTTGCGGACGTTCCGCGGAAGAAGTTGACAGCCTGATATCGGGCCCCGACGTTCATATATGTAACGATTGCGTGGCCAGCGCCTGGGAAATTATCCAGCAGCACAAACGTGACGCCCAAATGGAAGACCAGGACCTTCTTCCGCCTTCCGAAGTAAAGCATGAACTCGATAGATATGTGATTGGTCAGGACCGGGTAAAACGTATCCTGTCGGTAGCGGTTTATAACCATTATAAACGCATCAATCAATCTGCCCCTTTGGATGAGGTGGAAATTGAAAAAAGCAACATTTTACTGATCGGACCCACGGGCACCGGTAAAACCTTGTTGGCGCAAACCCTGGCCCGGATACTAAATGTGCCCTTTACAATCGCCGACGCCACCGTGCTGACAGAAGCCGGTTACGTTGGTGAAGATGTAGAGAACATTCTGGTGCGCCTCTATCAGGCGGCCAACTACAATGTAGAACAAACCCAGCGTGGCATCATCTATGTGGATGAAATTGACAAAATTGCCCGCCGGGGCAGCAATCCTTCCATCACACGCGATGTATCAGGGGAAGGCGTGCAACAGGCCATTCTTAAAATCCTGGAAGGCACCATCTCCAGTATCCCTCCCAAGGGCGGACGTAAGCATCCGGAACAAAAACTGGTGAATATCGATACCCGTGACATACTTTTTATTTGCGGCGGGGCATTCGAAGGTCTGGAAGAAATTATCCGTCGCCGGGTCGGTGAAAAAAACATTGGTTTTGAACAGGATGTGGAATCCGGTACAAAGTTAAGCAAGAGTGAGCTTTATGGCCGGGTCGAACCGGAAGATTTGGTTCAATTTGGACTTATACCGGAAATGATCGGACGCTTGCCCATACTCGGCGCATTACATGAACTGGACGAAGACGCATTGTTCAAGGTATTGACCGAGCCTAAAAACGCACTGGTAAAACAGTATGAAAAACTGGTCGCAATGGAAGATGTCAAACTGATTTTTGAAGAACCCGCGCTGCGGGAAATTGTACGCAAGGCAATTCAGACAAAAACCGGCGCCCGGTCGTTACGTTCTAAAATGGAATCCGTAATGTTGGATATCCTTTATGAGATACCAACCATGTCCAAGTTAAGTGCGGTAACGGTTACGGATAAAGTTGTTACCGACGGTGAAAAACCAAAATATAAAACCGGCCCGTCACGCAAAAGCGCATAGCATTCCCTATTGTTCTAAATAAGTTACTATTCAGCTGTATAAAAACTAAAGTGGATTCATGATAGCCTATAGCCATATAATGCGTTATAAATAACCGCAAAGGCGCGAATACGCAAAGAAAATCATAAAAAAACTTAGCGGTAAAAAAAGAAATCTAAAAAGTTGGCGATAAACATTGAAGTCATAATTTAGAACACAAAGCGTCATTTAGCTGAATAGTTACCTAAATAAATTAATAATAACCCCGGCTGTTATAAGGAAAATAACCAAAATACACTGATCGGATGAGGTGTGGGTTGTGGTCTTTAAAACAGCCTTTTTTAATTCGGGATTTGAAATAACCATGGCAAAAAGAAAAACAGACGAAATCGCTATGTCCCATGATGTACTTCCCCTAAAAGACCTTGTTGTATTCCCTAACATGGTTGTGCCGCTTATTGTTGGGCGGGAGTCGTCATTGGCGGCCATTGAGTCTGCCGTAACTGCAGAAAAATATCTGTTTTTAGTGACCCAAAAAGACGCCTTAAAAGATGATGTAAAGGCGCGGGATTTATATCGGACTGGAGTCGTGGCGCGTATATTAAAGCTGATACGTCTGCCCAATGGGCTGGTCAAGGTTTTGGTGGAAGGGATATATGAGGCTAAGGTTAAGCGTTTTGCTGCGGGCGAGCTATCGCTTAAAGCCTCCATTGCACTTCTTGAGCTTGATGATATTTCCACCAATGAAGAAGAAGCGCGGCAACGTCAATTGGTTGACTTATTTAAGAAATATATAAAATTAAATGCAAATATTCCGGAAGATATCTTATTTAGCTTCAACCAAATTTCCGATCTGCAGCGGATAATTGATTTTATCGGCACTTATCTCGAAATACCGGTGAAGGTTAAGCAAAAAGTTTTGGAAGAAACGTCGTTGGCCAGACGCATTGACTTTTTGATTGACACGTTGGGAAAAGAGAACCATATATTATCCATCAAATCCAAATTAGAAAGCAAAACCCGTGAACAGATGATGAAATCACAACGTCATTTTTATTTGCAGGAACAATTACGGGTGATCCATGATGAACTCGAAGATGATGACGCGGCTGGCGGTGATGTTGCAAAACTAAAAAAAGCCATAGATTTTTCCGGGATGCCTGCCCCGGCGCTGGAAAAAGCCCGGGAAGAATTACAACGCTTTGAGCGGGTTCCGTCACTTTCTCCAGAGTCCGGTGTTTTGCGCACCTATATCGAATGGCTTACAGCGGTTCCCTGGACAGCTGTGAGCAAAGACAATGAAGATATCGTAAAAGTCCGTTCTATATTGGATGAAGACCATTGCGGGTTGGATAAACCAAAACAACGGATTGTGGAATACATTGCGACGATTGGCCGGATAAAAAAAATGAAGGGCAGCATTTTATGTTTGGTCGGGCCTCCCGGTGTGGGTAAAACATCCCTTGGCCGTTCCATAGCACGGGCCTTGAACCGTAAGTATGTACGTGTTTCACTTGGCGGAATTCATGACGAAGCTGAAATCCGTGGACATCGGCGGACCTATATAGGCGCGCTACCGGGAAAAATAATCCAATCAATGAAAAAAGCCGGCACGATTAACCCGGTTTTTTTACTCGATGAAATTGATAAACTCGGCGCGGATTTCCGCGGTGATCCTGCTGCGGCCTTGCTGGAAGTGCTCGATCCGGAGCAGAACAATCAATTTGTAGATAATTACCTGGAAACGGAATATGATTTGTCAAGGGTGCTCTTTGTTGTCACCGCCAATTCCACGATGGAAATCCCCGAAGCTCTGCTGGACCGCCTGGAAGTGATTGAAATGCCGGGATATCATGATCTGGAGAAACTAAGAATCGCAAAGGACCATTTGCTGCCAAAGGCTTTAACTGCCCATGGCCTTTCCGGCAGGGAGCTAAAGTTTGGCGATGATGCCTTCAAAAAAATCATAACCGAATATACGGCGGAAGCAGGCGTGCGGGGTTTGGAAAAGGAAATAAATAAAATATGCCGCAGAACCGTGGTCAAGCTGGCGGAAAGCCCGGGGCTAAAACACAGGGTTACTGCGAAGAACATCGTTGAATTTTTAGGCGAAAGAAAATACACGGTCAATACACGCGTTGCCCTTGGCGAGGTTGGTGTGGCTCTTGGCCTGGCCTGGACAGCCTACGGTGGGGATGTGTTGCCGATTGAAGTCAATTTGTTGCCCGGTAAAGATAAGGTGACCATGACCGGTAAATTAGGCGAGGTCATGCAGGAATCGGTTCAGGTTGCAATAAGCTTTATCCGCTCCAGGGCACAAAAATATGGCGTCAACGCCAATTTTGTACAAAAGAACGAAATTCATATCCATCTGCCCGAGGGCGCAGTATCCAAGGAAGGGCCATCGGCGGGGATATCGTTGACCAGTGCACTGCTCTCGGCATTAAAAAAACAAAAATTCCCCAAGTATATGGCCATGACGGGCGAAATTACACTACGTGGAAATGTTCTCGAAATTGGTGGCTTAAATGAAAAACTATTGGCTGCAAAACGTTCGGGTATAAAAAAGGTGATCCTGCCCGTAGCCAATCAAAAGGATATTCGCGAGATTGATGAAAAAGTATATGAGAATATTGAATTGATATATGCCGATCATTATGACGACGTATATAAACAAATCTTTAAAAGATAAAAAACGCCATTGAATGAGAATTCATTCAACGGCGTAAAATTAGATGTAAAAATCTAGGAAAGAGCGGTTACATGCCGTGTAAGGCGTGATTTTTGATGAGCCGCTTTATTCTTGTGGATAATGTTTTTATGAACAAGTTGATCGATAAGTTTGTAAGCCGACGGCAACTTGCTTTCCGCAGCTTCTTTAGATTCACTATTCATGATAGATTTGATCATCGTCGCCAATTGACTTCTGTATTGTCTGTTATAAGCCCGTTGCTTTAACGATGTTCTAATCCGCTTGATTGTTGACTTGTGATGTGCCATGTATTTCTGATCCTTTAAATATTCAAAGACAAGTAATTTAAAGGTCAGGATGGAGTATGTCAAATAGAAATAAAACGTAAAATTAAATTTTTTTCTTATTTTGAGTAAAATTTGTATTGACTTACCGTTTAAAATCCTTAAATTAATCAACTCTATCAAAATGCTGGTGTAGCTCAGTTGGTAGAGCAGCTGATTTGTAATCAGCCGGTCGGCGGTTCGAGTCCGTTCACCAGCTCA
>CAYWBI010000103.1:0-13676 GCA_964456445.1 uncultured Calditrichaceae bacterium | reverse complement strand
ATGTTGCAGAAATACACTTTTTCCATATCGCTCAACATAATGTTCATGGCCCGTATATAGCGGCTTTTTTTTTGGATAATGGACAAGCCTCTCTGAAAGGCCGTGAAGATATCGCCTTTATTAAACCGTTTTATAAAATTAAATATTTTCTCCGCGCCAATGCGTCCCTCTTCGCGGATGCGCACACCACGCAGTTCGCCATTAAAGATAAACACATAATCCCCGTCGTAAAAGGGCATATTGTTTTGAACCTCTATGCCCTCGTCGCGGAAAGCGGAGCGGGCATGCACCATTAAAAAATCGCTTTGGCCGAAACCGGCAAGGTCATCCTGCCAGATCGGAACAATGGATTTGTGGATATGCCGTTTACCATGGGCATGCCATGTCATGCCCCATCCATGTCCCTGATACTCCCTGCTGTTCAGGCAGATCTCGGCGAAGGCCTGAAGATGGTGCAGAAGGTCAAAGGGCTTTTGGGATTTTACACATAAAATTCGGCACATAATTCACCTGTAAATCATACGGGGTGCAAACCGGGGAACGACAATCCGCTGTCTTCCTCCAGGCCATGCATAATATTAAAAGCCTGCACAGACTGACCCGCCGCGCCTTTCATTAAATTATCGATGGCGCTATAAATGATCAGGCGGTTTGACGCCGGGTCTTTTACAAAGCCGATATCACAAAAATTGCTGCCGTATAAAATTTTCGGATCGGGTAGGCGATGGATGCCGTTTTGTTCCTTTATGATACGTATAAACGGTTCATGGCCATAGGCTTCCCGGTAAATTTTCCAGATATCTTTTTCGGTCACCTGGCTGGAAAGAAAGGTGTGGCAAACGGCGTGGATGCCGCGCACCATATCGACGCCGGTGGCTGTAAAGTGCAAAAGAACCCCTTCGTCAAAAGAGAGCTCCTGGTACATTTCCGCGAGATGCCGATGACCAAATGGTTTATAGGATCGGATGGCGCCGCTGCGTTCCGGGTGGTGTGAGCCCGGACCCGGTGAAGCGCCTGCCTGACTGCTTCCCGCCTTGATTTCGATTACCGTGGACCGCGTTTCGATAAGTTTATTTTTAAACAGGGGATATAGCGCCAGGATTACCGCGGTGGCGTTACAGCCCGCGCTGGAGATAAATGAAGCCCCGGCCATTTGAGCGCGGTGCAGCTCCGGGATTCCATAAACGGCCCGTTCCAGGAGTTCAGGGTGCGGGTGTTCCAAGTCATACCAGCGTGTATAATCCCCACTGTCTTTTAAGCGAAAATCCCCGCTTAAATCAATGATTGCCGGCGCCAGTTTTTGGAATTGACCGATCTTTTGCATGGCTCGGCCATGCGGCAGGCAAAGAAAAAGCACATCGACCGCTTGCAGGTTCTTTATGGGGACAAATTTTAGCGCGCACAGTTTTCTCAGGTTTGGATGGACCCGGCCTATGGATTTGCCGCTGTTTTGCTCGGAAGTGACCTGCACAACCTCTACCCCCGGATGAAAAAGAAGAATTCTTAGCAGTTCCCCACCGGTATAACCCGATCCCCCGACAATGGATACCTTTATTATTGACATCAGGCCTCCTTTGCCGTCCGGATTACATAGTCCACTATTTCCGCCGGGATGTTCACACCGGTGGGTGCGATGGAGTTTTTAAATTCCATGGTATAATTAACTTCATTTACCAGTAGTCCGTCTTCGCTTTCAAACAGATCAATGGCCACAACGCCTCCGCCCACCGCCCGTGCCGCCGATAGGGATATTTCTTCTAATTGAGGCGTAAGCGGGCAATTGCTGGCAATGGCCCCCCTGGCGGTATTGGTTATCCAATGTTCCGATGTCCTGTAGATGGCCGCAATGCAACGGTCCCCCACCACAAAACTACGAATGTCCCGTCCGCGTTTCTCGATATATTCCTGAATGTAAAATACCGAGTGATGATAGGTGCCAAGCGTAGTTTTATGTTCAAGTACCGCTTCTGCCGCTTCACGGTTGGATATTTTTGCGATCAGCCGCCCCCAGGAACCCACGGCCGGTTTTAATACCACCGGATAGCCCATTTCTTCGATGGCCTGCAAGGCCGATTTTTCCGTAAAAGCGATCCGGACCCCAGGCTGGCGTATGTTGTCTTTCTTTAATCTTAAGGATGTCTCAAATTTGCTGCCGCATACTTCGGCCACCTCCGAACGGTTTACACACGTAACGCCGCTATTTTCATACAAACGCAGGGCGTGCAGGGCGCGGTAGTGATTGATACAGCGTTCAAAGACCACATCGGCCCCGCTTGATAAACCCGTGCCAATATCGGCGATCAATTCACGGTCATCAATCATTTCCACCTCCACTTCGGGGCGGCGGTGCAATTCGGTCAGTAAAAGCTTCTCATCTTTGCGTATCAGCGAATGTAAAAAGCCGATGGTTAATTTCGACGCCACTGTTCTGCTCCTTCTGATTTGTCATAAAATTTACAATATGTCTTAATTCTTCACTGCTTACGATGCGGCCCATTTGGCCAATTTCCTTAACTTTATCCAGAATCCGCGAAACCTGGTCCCCGGTTAGTTCGCCGTAGCCAATTTTTTCCAGGGCATGCCTTACGGCAGAAAGACCGGACATGTGGTCCAGCGACAACTCGGATTCCCTGCCAATGATCCGCGGTTCCAGGCTTTGATAGTGAAGAGGGTTCTTTAATGCGGCCTGGGTATGGATACCGGCGCAATGTGTAAAGGCATTTTTCCCTGTAAGTGGCATAAGCGCGGGTATCGGCTGACCGGAATAGCGGCTGACCAGGCGGTATAGTTCAGGTATTTTTTCTAGGTTCCAATGGGCCGTTTCACCAAAATCCGTTTGTAGAACAGCCAGCAGCGTTGCCAGATCGACCAAACCTGCACGTTCACCGAGTCCCATCACCGTGGCGTCGATGATTTCCGCACCGGCGCGATAGCCGTCGAGCGCATTGGCCAGCGCCAGACCGCGGTCATTATGGCAATGCACGGCAATTTGTGGAAAAGCCGAGCGGGCAGCCAGCGCCTCCCGCAGCCGGCTCACATAATCATACATGCTGCGTTTGGTCCCCGGGATCATATAACCCGTTGTATCGGCCACACTTATGATGTTTGCCCCGGCGTTTACCGCCTCGGCGGCGGCGTTTACCACATTGTCCCATTCCGAACGCACCGTATCTTCGGGTGTATAACGGATTTGCAGATCGGGGCGCCGCGACCGTGCGTAGCTTACCATCTTTGTAATATTTGATATAACCCGCGACAGGCTTGTACGGTGGTGGTCCAGACGGTTGTTGGAGACACAGTAAAATATGCCGAGAAAACCGGCCCCGCAATCCAGCGCCACATCGATATCGTTTTTAACGGACCGCGCATGGGCGCCTATCAACGGTGAAAGACCGGCGTTTGCAATCTGGCGTACGGCCTGTTCAATTTCCGGCGTCACTACCGGATGCCCGGTTTCGATGATATCCACGCCCACTGCGGCCAAATGACCGGCAATAGCCATTTTGATATGGTTATTGAAGCAAACGCCGGGGGTCTGTTCCCCCTCGCGCAGGGTCGTATCCAATATGCGTATCATTATTCTCCCCAATCTTCTTCAGTTTGTGGCGCTTCTTCCAATTCCAGCGGATTCAACGACGCAACAAGCAGCTCCGTCCCGCATTCGCCACACTCAAGCAGTTCATCTCTTATCGTATCGTCCGGCAGGGAAATTTCCGCATCGCACACAGGGCAGGTTGTCATTTTGTTCATTCTGATCTCCTTTTTAAAATATTTTGTCATGGGGCATTCTATGATATTTTTGTCCGATAAAAAATAATTTGTAAATTATTTACAAAAACAGAACAAAGTGTTAAAATATTAACAACAATGTTCCGCGCTCAACGGCCGTTTTGGGTTGCCAAAAAAAGCCAGACGGAAGATGCTGTTGCAATAAACAAAAAACGGACATGGAATTAACGGCATGATCACAGTAAGCGAAATTATCACCCGAATGATCCTGGAAACCCCTTTTCTTGAAGACGGGCTCGCGGAGGGCATCATAAACCTTTCTGCCCTGGCAAGGAAAATAAAACCGCAGATCGAGCGGGAGCTTTTAAAGCCGGTAAGCGAAAGCGCCGTTTTGATGGCCTTAAAACGGACACTTCCCTCTGTTCAGTTAAAAAAAGACGATTCGGAGGCGGTCAGTAAAGATCTGAGCGATATCACCGTGCGTTCCGGGTTGAGCGAATATACCTATCTCAAATCGCAGACAATTCTAAAAAAACGCCTGACCCTGATGCAAGAGTTAAAAGACCGGCATGACTACTTTATAACATTTACGCAGGGTATCCACGAAATTACAACTATTCTGAACGCAAGCCTTAACGCCCGGATGAAGGAAATTTTTAAGGGCGAAAAACTCGTTTCACGCATGGATGGTTTGGCGGCTATTACCCTTCAGCTAACAAATGAAATGGTTTATACACCAGGAATCCATTATAATATATTAAAACAACTCGCCTGGCATAAAATAAACGTGGTGGAAGTGGTTTCCACTTTTACCGAATTCAATATTATCATAGAGAAGAAACAGGTTGACCGTTCGTTTTCCCTGCTGTTAAAATATCTGCACAAAAGTTAGTGAGATTACTATGGCTTTTATACAACAGCCCCGTCCGGACTTTACAAGCCAGTATCGTCCGCAAGGAATGTTGTCTGTTTCAGAAAGGGCTTGAATAAACATTTTGTTTTCTTTTTTTGCCGGCGCTGAAAAAGGTATATTAGATCGTAACCTTTTTCTTTAAAGGCATCAAAAAGGGTATAATTCCATTCTTACAAATTTTACAATGGGAAAATTAAATGGCTGATTTAATTTTGTACCATCGTTTGCAATTTGCCTTCACCATCACCTTTCACTATATCTTTCCGCAACTGACCATGGGGCTTTCCGCGCTGATCGTCTATTTTAAATGGCGCTATCTCAGGACCGGCGATGAAGCGTATAATAAGACTGCGCGTTTTTGGGCAAAAATTTTTGCCGTAAATTTTGTGGTGGGCGTTGTAACCGGCATTCCTATGGAGTTTCAGTTTGGCACCAACTGGGCCCGGTTTTCCGAGATGACGGGTAATGTAATTGGTCAGACGCTGGCCATGGAAGGTATGTTCTCTTTTTTTCTGGAATCCACTTTTTTGGGTTTGTTTCTGTTCGCCGAAAATCGATTATCGAAGCGGATGCATTTTGTGATGGCCCTGATGGTTTTCATTGGTACACAGGCCAGCGGTTTGTTTATCATCGCCACCCATTCCTGGATGCAGCACCCGGTGGGTTTTGAAATTTTGGAAAACGGGAAATTCGTCCTGAATAATTTTGCGGAACTGTTTCTGAACTCCTGGCTCTGGCCATCTTTTTTCCATAATCAAACCGCCTCGATGGTAACTTCCACCTTTGTGGTCTCAGGGCTGGGTGCTTTTTATCTGCTCAACAACAGGCATCGGGCGTATGGAAAGATATTTTTAAAGACGGGTGTGGTGATGGGTTTGATTTCATCCCTGCTGGTTATCGTGCCTTTTGGCGATATGCTTGCCCAGCAGGTTGCGCAGCACCAACCGGTCACACTGTCCGCCATGGAAGGCTTGTTTCATACCCAGGAAGGTGCACCGATGGTCCTGATCGGTCAACCGAACATGAGCCGGAAAACTATCGATAATAAAATAGAAGTGCCCAATGCCCTTAGTCTGCTCACCTACAAACGCTGGAACGCCAATGTAAAAGGTTTGGACGCCTATGATGAAAAACAGTGGCCGACCAATGTGCCGGCCCTATACTATGCTTATCATATAATGGTTGGTTTAGGTACCATCTTTTTGGCTTTAATGGCTATTGCCCTCTTTTTGTTGTGGAAGAAAAAACTTTTTGAAAAACGCTGGGTCTTATGGGGACTTTTGCTGGCAGTGCCATTTCCCTATATTGCTAATCTTGCCGGTTGGTACACCTCGGAGCTGGGCCGCCAACCCTGGCTGGTTTATAATTTAATGCGTACGGTGGACGGGGTCTCCGCGACGGTTTCCGCGGGAAATACCTTATTCACCTTGCTGGGTTTTATCGGCTTGTATTTTTTACTTGGTGTTTTGTTTCTTCTGTTGGTGGGGAAAATTATTCACAATGGCCCGGAGCCGTTGGACAAAACCGGGATTTGAAGAACCCGGGGCCCACATATAAACAAGGCACAGCGATTTTTGATTTGAGAAGAAAAGTCTTGAATATTATTTGCTCCCGGTATGGCCGGGTTTGGAAGACTTAAAAAAGAAAGCAGCCATGGAAATTGTTTGGGGTATCATCTTAGCGGGCATGTTAACCATGTTCATCTTGTTGGACGGCGCGGATTTTGGCGCGGGTATCGTCCATTTGTTTCTGGCCAAAAACGAAGAGGAAAAACAAAGCATCTTCCGGGCCATCGGACCTTTTTGGGACGGCAATGAAGTTTGGCTTATCGCGGGCGGGGGCGTGTTGTTCTTTGCTTTTCCAACCCTGTATGCATCGGCTTTTAGCGGATTTTATCTGCCGTTGATCATGGTTTTGTGGTTGCTGATCTTCCGCGCCATTGGTCTGGAATTCCGCAACCAGGTACAAAATGATTTATGGAAAGGCTTATGGGATAAGGCCTTTGGGTTGTCCAGTTTATTGCTGACCCTGTTCCTCGGCGCCGCTCTGGGGAATGTTGTGCGCGGGGTAAATTTTGGGGCTGTGGAAAACGGCGCCGCCCGTTATGGCGCCACTTATTTTTTTAACCCGCTTTGGAACGAGGGCTTTTCACCGTTGAGCACGCATCCCGGTATATTGGATTGGTTTACGGTTATCCTTGGCCTGGTGGCCATCGTCACGCTGACCATTCATGGCGCCAACTGGATAATTCTTAAGACGAACAGCCCCTTAAACGCGCGTCTTAAAAAAGTAATCTTTAAGCTGACGATGGTATTGGCGGGTTTGATCGTTGTATCGCTTGTTGCCTGGCAATTTGTAAAGCCCGGTGCATTGGATAACTTTATCCATCATCCCTGGTTGTGGATTTTTCCCTTGCTCATGTTTGGTGGTTTGTCCGCCCTGTTTCGTATCCGGCATTTTGACAACGATTATGCCGGGTTTATGGCCTCGTCGCTGTTTATCTTCGGAGCCTTCAGTTCCACCATGGCGGCGCTCTTCCCCAATCTGCTGCCCAGCGCCAACAGCGCCTATCCTTCGTTGACCATTTACAACGCTTCCGCGGCGAGCTATGGTCTGCATGTTGGTTTAGTTTGGTGGTTAGTGGCCCTTGTTCTGGTTGCCGGTTATTTCTTTTATCTGCACAAAATATTTGCCGGTAAGATGGATGATGTGGAATATCATTAGCTTTTTTAACATACAAAAATCGTATATTACCGGAATTGCAGTAAGCAGCTTTAGATAATTAAAAGACTTTTAAGGATTCCGGATTTGGCCTACAAAAAAGCCCCACGAAAGCGGGGCTTTTTTGACTCTTCGAACAACCTGTTATTGCAGGCTTTTCTTTACCATCCCTTCCAGTTCGTCGCTCAGTGAACCGGGCATGGACATGTTCTTCATAAAAGCCCATTTCCCGGCGTCTTCGAAAAAGATTTTCATGCGGAACATGGAGGTTACAAATTTGATGTTGACAGTACCGTTTTCTTCCGTAACCACCAGCTTAAACGGATAGGCCGCCGCGTGGGCCAGACCGGCGCACTGGTAATCATCGCGGGAATCGTCATCGCCCGCACCGACGATATCATAGGATTTGGCTTCCATCTTATCACCGGAAATGCCAAAAACAACCGTTTTGACCGCCGGGAGTTCAAGAGCATAAATGGCATGCAGCCCCCACTCTTTGCCCGGGGCGGCCAGCCCTTTTTTGAGCTTTTCGGCCACTTCCTGCAAAGAACCTTTTTTTACGGTCTGCATGATTTCGATCTTACCGGAAAAATCGCCCCCGGCCATAACGCCCATGGTACGGGAGATATAGCCTTCGTCACGGATTTCGCCATATTGCTTATGGTTTTCCGTGCCCTTTACCGCGCCGCCGAGCATGGCCCGCAGCTTTTGCAGATGGCTTTCGCTGAGCGCCTCGTATTTCTTGTCGTCCATCAAAACCGTGCGGTTGACGGAATGGGGATTGACGACGGAAAGATGCGTTCCGGCCTCGTCCTGGAACAGGTTGACGCGGTCGGTAACGGCAAAGGCGCCGGTTTGCGGGTTGGCCCGCAGCAGTTGCGCGGCATAGAGCGAATCGAATAAGATAAAAACCCGCGCTTTATAGCCGCAGTCTTCCGGGGCGCCCATCTCCTTTTGAGCGATCAGTTTAAAGCCGTTGACCGGGGCGGCCTCCCCGATTTGCACAGCGATGCTGTCAAAATTCCCTAAAGCTTTTTGTACCACATATTCGTAAACGCCATAGTCCTGGGCAAAAATCCAGACAGGCGCCAACAGTAATAAGGCGCTTTTTAAAAACTTGTTCATATCTACCTCCCTTTTGTGCGTTGCGTTGGATGTTGCTAAGTTACATAGCTTTATCAGCCTTAACAACATGTTTGTTTGAAAATTTATCAGTAATGTTTTGGCTGTCAAAATAGTTGAAAGTAATTTATCAAAATCAAAAACAGCAGTTATAACCGGAGCCCGGATGATGGAGATCATACAAAACCTCAACAGGAATCTAAACGGTCTGGGACAGTCCGCCGTTTCCGGTACATGCACCCGTTCAATATGCAGCAGCCTGCGCCTTTTATTTATTCCCGGATTTTTGTCCTTTTAAGGAAGAGTTGAACCGGCGTGGTATAAATGATATCGGTGAAATGTGCCGTCGGCTGTTGGATGAAACCGGCGTTGCCTTATTGCCCGGTACAGCTTTTGGCCGACCTGCAGACGAATGGGCCGCGCGTATGGCCTTTGTGGATTTTGACGGGAAGACCGTCCTGCAGGCCGTGGAAAAATCCCTTAGGGGCATGCGCTTTCCATCGCGTTTAAAAAAACATTTTGAACGATCAGTGGAGGGGGTTGACGAAATGTGCAGCTGGACAGGTGATGGCCAACAGTGATATTTGAATTATTTGTTTCTTTTTTGTGACAAAGTCAGATGTCTTTATCTGTAATGTGCATTTATCAAATATAACTTCTCGATGGTAAATTTATTTTGGGCATAAAGACATTATGCACGATACAGTAGCCGTTTCTTTCTCCGCAGCTTTCTCACCGGATACCTGGGTCGATGAACATGCGGATTATCTTTACCGTTTTGCCTCCTTTCGGGTTCATAATCCATCCATAGTCCAGGACCTGGTACAGGAGACGTTTCTTGCGGCACTAAAAAATTATCATGCCTTTGAACATGGAAGCGGTGAGCGTACCTGGCTGATCTCGATCCTTAAAAACAAAATAATCGACTATTACCGCTCCACCACCCGGCGATCGGAAATGACAGATGATACTCTGCCCGGATATTATCCGCAAGGATTAAAAAAGGGGCATTGGCAAAAAGAAAGCGCTCCGCTGGCCTGGCCGGAAGATATCTCTAAACGTTACGATCAAAAAGAATTTGTTCATTTTTTACGGGCTTGTTTACAAAAAATTCCCGTGCGGCTTGCAAATATCTTTATAATGCGCGAGATTGATGGCTATTCAGCAAAAGAAATCTGTAAGGAAATGGAACTTTCATCGTCTAATCTATGGGTGATGATACACCGCGCCCGGCATTTGTTGCGCGCTTGTCTGCAAAAGGACGGTTATGGCCCGGATGAAACCTGACCCACTTTTAGATTTTTTTAATCCTTTACGACATAGGAAAGATACATGAAACGGCTTTATAAGTATGTCATTCGCCTTCTCAAGTGGATGATTGCCATGGGGACGCCGTCGTGTGCGGCGATAGGTTCCAGGATATCCCGGTCAATTGATGGCGAAGTTTCTGCCTGGGACCGTTTGATGATCCGCCTGCATACCTTTGGTTGTGAATTTTGTGCGCGTTATCGACGACAACTTCTCTATATACATGATCAAATTCAAAAGACTGAGTCTTTTGAAGCTCCCGGTGAAGCCCGGATGAGCGCTGCGGGCCGCAAACATTTAAAGAAAATGTTACGCGACGCGAATTCCTCCCACTAATTTCTCCCGGTACTGATTTTTTGTTTTTGTCTCATTTAGTATCTGATATGTTATTTTCTGTCATTTTTTAGCAGAAATGCGATATTAAGGTGCTATGACCCAAAATCAAAAAACGCTGTTCCTTGTTCGTATATCAGAGGCAGGGGCAACTGATGATGGAATATCTGCTGGCTTATTACATCCCAAAACCAATATCTGACATCGGTTAACGATTATTGGAAAATAAAGTTATAATACATACTACTGTGTAAAAAGGACACTTAATAATAAAAAAATAAAAATAACTGTAAGGTTTTCCTGCGTGCTTCGTCTAAGGCTGTGATTGAAAAATTTCACCCTGTTCCGGCAACAGGGTTTTTATATCCACTAACCTTACAGGAGGAGGAGATGAGGCGATATCTTACCGCAACATTATTTTTACTTTTCACGTTTAATTTAATTTGGGCGCAGGAGACACAGGTTACAAAAACCGACGTCTATTACACGCTCGAACAAATGCTTTTGGCAAATGAAATCAATGAAAGCGGCGAACCGTTTGCCGAAGCCATTGGTTACAATCTTGATGATTTGAATCCGGCCGTTCTTAATAATCCCGATTCCATCTCATATACCCTGGGTATCGAGAATTACGAATATTCACGTTATCAATTAGGTACCATCGTTTCCCGCTCGGGTATGGGTTTGCATCTGATGTGGGCGCCGGTAATAATGCAAATGGCGTCTATGGAAACCGACCCGGCCTTTGACGGAATGTTTACCGGTGGAACGCCCAATGGCTATAAGGAAGATGATGAGTTGATGAAAAACATCATGCATTTTGCCATGCTATCCAACCACCCGGCCCCATCCAATCCCTGGCCACAATATGCGGAATTTATCAGTGGCGATCCCCATTTGCCACAGGCGGTTGACGCCGCAAATTTTACCCATGATTTTGCCACTCTGCGCTGGGACCGTAGCAAAATGGTAAAAACATTGAATCCGGGTGCTATGGCCCAAAGTATGATGAAACAATACCTATGGGCGCAGGATATGGAAAGTGCATTCCACGATTCCCTGGACAATGGTATTGACGCCGATGGTGTCATTAGCCCGGATTCTGCCAACAGTCCACATCTTGACCCGAACAATAATGTTTTTTATGGCGGCGACGGTCTGGATGGTTTTATTGGATTGGTCTTAACCGCCGAAGCCATCAACAAGGCTAAGTTTATGACCACCCAGTTTGCCTATAACGGTTCACAACTTGGCGCCATTGATTTGATGACTTATGACCCTGCAAATGGTATCCAGTTTTTCCCACATAAAGTAGATGTGACAGAAGCGCCCGTAGCCGACGGTTTGCCACCTAAGGCCGATACCTTTACGGTGACCGATGCCAGCAGTGATTTGTTTGATCAGTTTTCCATATTATGGGCGACCCTGCATTTTACAAACATGATGGACCCCAATAACACATCCGATGCAGCACACCTGGCGTATAAATCTGTTTTTGACGGTGATCCTTTTCCGCAGGCCATGTCGGAATCCGGCGAGCCCGGACCCTTTGATCTGATGAAGGGCACGGCCAAGGCCACTTTTATGAATGTAAAGGCGATGCATTATGATATGCAAAATGGTACTTTTGTGGATCAGTCTTCACTAAATGGTAGTGTTGCGGTTCCAGGCGATCATATATCGACCCTTAATGCCGGTTATATGCTTGTTGCATTAAAATTTGTCGTACAGGAGTTTGCCGGAAGCGGTTTGGAACAACCCGCCCGCGATATGGTTAAGGCACAAGCCGATTTTTTACTGGCCTCGCTAAAAGACAGCGACGGCAGTTTCTTTAATGGCTTTACTATCGGCACCGGCGCCGATACTGATGTTAAAAATGTTACAGCCCAGTCCGCTGCTGTGCGCGGTTTATTCGCCGCTTATGATGTTTCTCAGGATGCCGCATATCTGACTGCGGCCAAAGATGCGTATGATGTGCTGATCAGTAATTTTTATATTGCTCAGGCACACGCTTTCCGTACCACCTCCGGCAGCAACACCGCGGTTTATTCGCCCTTTAATTTTGCCGTAATTGCGGGTGCCCTGCGTGAAGCCGCTTTGGGTGGAGGTAAAACAGAAGCCCCGGCCATCTATACACGCTTCTTTAAAAAAGTGGCCAATAAAATGCAGCTTTCCGAAGGCGACCCCACAGGTGAATCCGGTAGTGACTCCGATGGCGATGGCATCCCGTTTATCCCTGAGCAGGTCGATCAATTGCCACCGGTTTTTGCTACCGAAGCAACGCTGGACCTGACGGTTACCGCACTTGGTGATGAACCGTTCACCGTGAAAAAATTTGCCTTGGGGCAAAACTACCCCAATCCGTTTAACCCGACCACGCATATCAACTTTAGCATTGCCCGGGCGGGTACATACACGCTGACCATCTACAGCACCACCGGTCAGGCTGTACGCCGCGTGTTTAACAAGGCTCTCCAGCCGCAGCAATATAATCTGACCCTATCGGCGGGCAATTTAGCCAATGGTGTCTATTATTATGAGCTGAAAGGGCAGGGGGTCCAACAAGTCCGAAAATTTATTCTGCTAAAATAAAGCCGGGAAAGGCAAGGGGGAAAGCCTCCGTTAGTGGGAAAGCCGGGCGATGTATTTCGCCCGGCTTTTTTTTATTCTGTGGATTAAAGCAACATCTATGGCATCGTTTATAAATTTAAAAACCGCTTATCTTCTTGAAAAATGAAAATCCCTGTGGTAGATTTGGACATATATCTGTATTTTTTTAAATCCCCGCGAAACGTTAAATATTTCGGGAGGTTTGACATGCGTATCCAATATCGAATTTTTATATTTCTTGTTCCCCTTTTTATCTTTTCATCCTGTCTAAAAGAGGAAACCCATTTAAACATTAGCGGACAGGTAACTAATGCCGCCACCGGGGAAGGATTAAGTAGCGCGACAGTGTCCTTAAAAAAAATGCATCTGTTTACGGCCGATATATTGGCACAAGCCATGTCGGACAATGAAGGGTATTATCATATTTCCTATACGGAAGAAGGGTACTGTCCTGAATCGTTATTAATGCTCCGCGCTGAACGCTATGGTTTTATAAGTATAACCGATTCGGATTCCGGGTCAACACGCCTGATGTGCATCGACGGGCATCAAAGCATCAATTTTCCTTTAAAGCTACAAAAGTAAACAAGATTTCCGGCCGGGCGGGAAAGGTACCGGAAATAAAAAGGTGATGAAGGGACGGTGTCAAATGGAATTTAATTTTCCCCAAAAAGCGGAATTTAAAATTCCCCACTTATGCCCACCTCGCTGTCCCTAAAGCAATCATTAATGGAAGGCGGTACGCTGCATTCCGGCCAAACCGGCCAACACAGGATGTTGTAGCGAAGCCATGCCAAAGGCAGGCAAGCGGAAGTCCCGGGACATCGGGGAAATACCGGCTTAGCGTGCTGCCGCTTTGAAGGTTTTTAGTGCCCGGCGCGGCATTTCTATACCTTATTTTGATATTTCCTAAAAGGACCTCCCGTTTTTAAGGGCTTGG
>CAYWBI010000102.1:0-13758 GCA_964456445.1 uncultured Calditrichaceae bacterium | reverse complement strand
TCACTCGCCAAAATTTCTATTATTTTTTCTTGAATGTCGTTTATGCAATTTTAACCGGACACTTATGAGAATCAAATATTAAACAATAAAAATAAACAGGAGAACATATGTTTCAAATGAAGCCCTTATATCCAGATGAATTGGTGGCGCCGATGCGTGCCGAACTAACTTCTGCCGGATTTAAAGAACTACGGACAAGTGAAGATGTTGACAAATTGGTCAATGAACAAAAAGGAACAACATTGGTTGTGGTAAATTCGGTTTGTGGTTGTGCCGCGGGTAATGCCCGTCCGGGTGCACGTATGGCCATAGATAATGCGGTTTTGCCCGATGAACTGACAACGGTGTTTGCCGGTGTGGACCGCGATGCCACGGAGAAAGCCCGCTCCTATATGCTGGGTTATCCGCCATCGTCTCCTTCCATGGCGCTTTTTAAAGATGGCCAGGTCGTTCACTTCATACCCCGGATGAATATTGAAGGACGTATGCCACAAGAAATAGCCGCAGAATTAAAAGAAGCATTTAATAAATATTGTAGTTAATAGTTTATAGATATTTGCCGGGGCAACCCGGCATTTTTGATTTTAAAGATATGGAGAATCATCATGCATTTTAAAGGTTTTTCGGATGATGCCCGTTTATGGGCCTATGGTTTTGGCATACGCCTTGCCCCTGATCAGGCCGAAACGGTAAGGACAGAGTTGACAAAATTTTGTGATTCCTGGCAGGTACATGGCAAACCGGTTGATGGTGCTTTTGAATTGATTGATGATCAATTTGCCTTGTTAGCAGCCGCGGGTGATGTTTCGGGTTGCTCTATTGATTCGAGTGTGGCTGTGTTCAAGGATATAAAACTTAAACACGGTTTAGATGCGCTGGATGCAAATCTGATATTTTTTCGCAGTAAGCGGGGGGTGGAGGCCGTGAGCCGCCCGGAATTTCAGGTATTGGTTGCAGCCGGTGAAATTTTTGATGACACTCCCGTGTTTAACCTGACCCTGAGAACAGTAGGCGAATTTAATAATGGTTTATTTGAGCTGCCATTTAAAGAAAGCTGGCAGTCAAAAGCCTTTAAAGAATTGGTGTAGTCTTTAAAGAAGGCGGATGGAAAATATAAGTTGGTCTTGCTCATTGTCGTCGAGCGCATCAAACAGTTTCTCATTGCATTTAAGAAAATCTTTCCTGGCGCTCTTTTCCAAGACCGGTACAAACATTTTTTGTAGATCGGTATCCTCGGTCTTTTCCTTCCCTTTCAGATAATTGATAAGGATGGCATTTGCCGGAAGTTTGTAGCGCCGCGCACGGATTATTCGCAGGAATTTGGACTCAAAGAATACGGGCAGTTCCTCGGTTTCATACAATTGGCCTTCTCCATTAAAAATCAATGGGGCGTTTTGATGGATGGAAAAGAGCGTAAGTTCAAGTTTTATCGCGTCGATATGTCCGAGCGAAATACTAAAAGCGGTATCATAGATGTCCGGTGAAAATTGATCCAGCGTTTGTTCAAAAAGCCGGGCCAAAAACTTATCATCAAAATTTTTTAAACTATCCCCCTGTAAATAACCCCGAACATATTTTTCCAGCAAGAGTTCCACGATCGCGGTTTGATGGTTCTTGTTAAAGCCTCCCACGTTGATATAGGTAAAATTAAATGTATCAAGATAAACGGGTAAAAATAATGTGGTTACAGGCGCCTGGCTAAATTTAACCTGTGAAGAAAGCTGAAAATATTTATTAGACTCCCGAATGGTTGGGCAAATCATTTGATCTACAAAATATACACTTTCAGGAATGTCCCGGGTCTCGGATTGAGCGCTCTGCAGGTCTGCAAGCTGATCTTCGAGTATGCTGTTTCGATGGCGTAGGGCAATTACTTCTTCACGAACCTTAAGATGGCTACGGATACGGGATATTATATCTATCGGGTTAAATGGTTTGGTTAAATAATCCACCGCTCCCAGGGCAAAGCCCCTGGCTTTATCCACCGTTTCGTTTTTGGCGGATAAAAAGATAATTGGGATATGTTTTGTGCCTTCAATGGAAGACAATTGTTTACAGGTTTCGTAGCCGTCCATACCCGGCATCAAAACATCCAGTAAAATTAAATCCGGTTGATCGGATTGAGCTTTTTCAAGAGCTTCCTCGCCGGACATCGCTGTCAGTACCTGGTAATGATTGGTGCTAAGTGTCCGGTTTAATAACTTAATATTGATCTGATTGTCGTCAACCGCCAGTATCTTATAAGTGTCCGTACTCATATTTAGCTTAATTCAGTATGAAGTTCTTGTTCTTATCGGGTATAAAACATAAAAGATAAGTTGACAATTCTTTAGATGTTCAGTAGCTAATCTTACTTGTATCCCACCTTTGTCCGGTGTTCAGAAATCCCGCTCCAAGCTGATCTTTCTCACCCGGAGGCTATTAATTTAATCCTGAATGACAACTTATCTTATAAATAACCCCAAAAACAGTTACCCGCATAAATATTTTTATTTTGTCGTCATGATGAATACGCCATCCCAGGCGGCCCCCGGAGGGTTTTCTTTGTATAGACGGCAGCGTTTGGCATAGCCCTTACTCGGATTATCAGATGGATCGATGGATAGTGCCTGTTCAAAGTAATTGATGGCCCAATCCCAGTTCTGTTTGAGATATTCCCTGAAGCCCTGGTTAAAAAGCTCCAACACACGCAGTTTGTCTTCGGGAACGCCCTTTGCGGCCAGTCCTACCAGCTCATATACCTTTACGGGTTCATTTTTTCCTTTAACGCGCAGCAAATCGAGTTGACGGCTTATGATCTTGTCGCCGGCCTGCTTATATGTTTCGGGGCCAATCATGATCTCCGTGCCATACTGTTTGTTTGCCGGTTCGAGTCTGGCTCCTAAGTTCACAGAATCGCCCATCACTGTATAATCAAAGCGTGTTTCGGAACCCATATTGCCGACAACCATTGGACCGGTGTTTATCCCCATACGCACAAATAACTCCTGACGCCCCTGCTTTTTAAACATGGTCCGCATTCGTACCAGCGCTTCCTGCATCTCCAATGCTGCGGCACAGGCATTGTAAGCATCGTTTCCGTGGGATACCGGCGCCCCATATACGGCCATGATGGCGTCACCTTCGTATTTGTCCAGCATGCCATCATATTTAAAAACAATATCCGTCATCTCGGTCAGATAGTCATTAAGCAGGTGCACAAGTTCTTCCGGTGAAAGTTTTTCGGATATCGTTGTAAAACCGGCCACATCGCTAAAAAAGACCGTACATATTTTTTTTTCACCACCGAGTTTAATTTTATCCGGGTTGGCGAGCAGCTCATCGACTACCGATTTGGTAACAAAGTGTGAAAAGGTGTTACGAATGAAACGTTTGTTGCGCTCTTCCGTGGCAAAGCGGTACATATAGACAAAACTGAAAGTTAGAAATGCCGTGAATAATGGAGTGATGATATCCAGCCAGATATTACTGTCCAAAAACAACATGGATGCAATGACAATATGGGCCAGACCCGTTATGGCCAATAAAATCAAGGAATAAAGCGGGGATAAATAGCTCATCAATATCCCAAGCAGTATGCCTATGGACAGCATGATAAGTAAGGTTTGTTTTGGGCCAATCCGCGTGATGTATGCTTTTTTTAGCATGGTTTCCATAATGTTGGCGTGTATCTCAACTCCGGGGAAGGCTTTCCAGATAGGGGTACTCCGTAAATCGAACAGTCCGGCCAGACTGGTGCCTACGAGGACAATCTTATCCTTAAAATACTCCGCCGGTACATTCTTTTTAAGGATATCATAAAAGCTGATATAGCGAAAAGACTTATAGGTGCCAAAATATTGTATGCGCATAAAACCATTGGCGTCCATTGGGATGGTTTCCACCTTTTTTTCCCTGGCATATAAATCCAGCTCACCGGGACTGGAAATGCCAAGCGAATCCACATCATGCAAATCCATGTAGATTTTTAGGGTCAGGGTCGGGTATAAGTGGTCATTAAAACGTGTAAACAGATGAATGGAGCGCACAACGCCATCTTTATCGGAGCTAAAGTTGACATGCCCGCAGCCCCGGCTGGCATTTAGCAAGGGGAAGAATTCATTTTCCAGGCGTTGTTCACGCACAAAATTTGGCGTGAAAGGCGAGTTTATATTATAAGCAAATTTTTTGTAGTTAAAGGCTGTGGGCTCCCGCATCATCTCATACCGGAAATTGGCCGTATCCGCGCCGCCAAAATAAAGCGCGTTATACACATTGCCTGCTTTTTTTACGGCGCTTACAAATTGTCGGTCGTACTTTGGCCGCCAAATATCTTTATCAAAAATTATATCAAGTGCGATTGCTTTAGCGCCCCCGCTATTAAGATAATTGATTACCTGTGGGTAATAATTCCGCGGCCACTGAGAAAACTTTCCAAGCTTGGAAACCGCCCGGCCGTCAATATCGATAATAACTACGTCCTCGATGCTGGCCTCTCCGGTATCCTGGGTTTTTTTGGTGACACGCCAATCATACGTTCGGGCCTCATATTCGTACATGATGTCACTAAACAGGGAGTTGGCGATAAGCCAGACAGCAAACGCTGCTATTATACCCAGTAGTGTGCCGCTTCCGATGCGTTTTAAATGTTTTTTCATGGTGTTTTTCCTCTTGCTATTAAGGGGCGCATTTATCCGTTCAACATACTTTATATTCTTCTTTACTCGATCGGTGTTTCGTAAAAAAGTCGTGAACAGGGTACGGTCAACGGTTAATATCAAAGATAAATAATCTATTACGCCCTGTTCGACATTCAGTGGAAATTAAAAAATCTACAAATACCTAAAGTCCATTTAGGCAACCTCTCATTAAGCGCTACAGTAATCAATGTATAACGAACAATCCCCAACCGGCTACCGGTTTTCGATGACATTACCATATTTTTACCGTTCCAAAGTCAAGATTTTTGCTTATGCATGTGCCGCCAGCCAGCGGGTAATCAATCCCGTTACTTCACTTATGTCATCACGATTGTTGTAAAAATGCGGAGAGAAACGCAATGCGCCATCACGCATGGAACAAATTACATTTTTTGATTCGAGCATTTTGTAAATATCCTCGGAATGTTTGTGACGAAAAGTATAAATCCCCGACCAAAAATAAGGGTCGGTAGGGCCGATAAAAGTCATGCCGGCTTCACCGAGCTTATCTACCAGCATTTGTCCCAGGATAAGCAGATGCTGTTCAATAGAGTGGACACCGATATGTAACAGGTTTTCAAGCGAAGCCGAAAGGCCACAAATACCCAATAAGTTGGATGTGCCATATTCAAACCGCTTTGCATCTGCAAGAGGCTTTAGATTGTAATCGAAAAAATCCCAGGCATTTTCCACCGCCATCCACCCGCTAAATACAGGATCGAGCTGATCCATAAGCCGGGGTGAAACATACATAAAGCCGACCCCCCGTGGGGCCATCAGCCATTTATGACCGCCACTTGATAAAAAATCAATGTGCAGTGTTTCTACATTTATGGGAATGGCGCCTAAGCCCTGTATGGCGTCCACGGAAAATAAAATGTCGTGTTTTTTACATAGTGCGCTTATTGCCAGCAGGTCGTTCCGTTGCCCGCTGAGAAACTCCACAAAACTGATACTGATGAGTTTTGTATGTGGGGTGATGGCCGCTTCGATATCATCTATATGGATCAGACCGTTCCTGTTTTTTACAAAAACTACTTTAACGCCCTTTTTTTCAAGGTTTAAAAAAGGATACACATTTGCCGGGAATTCCACATCGGGCACAACAATCTGATCACCGGTTTTCCAGGCTAATCCCTGTGCCAGCCAGTTAAAACCCTCCGATGTGTTTTGGGTAAAAGCGATATTTGCCGCAGGAGCGTTGATAAGCCGGGAAACCAATGTTCGGGTTGTCTCGGTCAGTTTCAGCATTTCCTCAAAAAAGTTCAAATCACCAAAGCCCCTTTCATTAAGCACCCAGTTGATCTTTTCCCGTACATCAGATGAAAGCGGGGACACAGCGGCGTGATTGAGATAAATTTTATTCGCGAGGAATGGAAATTGTACGCGATAATTGCTAAAGGACATAGATGCTCTCCGAAAAAAGGGATAATTTATATTCTGTGTTTCTGTTGGTGAACCTATTTGTATGGATCAATTTGAGCCGTTTGAATTTTTTCCAATGGATACAGTTTGATACATCCGGCATTGACCAGGCCTGATCCGACCGAAAGGTTAAAAACCGTCTTCGTCGATAAAGGCGCCGGGATAATGAACGATCCTCGCCGGATATGCTGAAAAATCAACAATCATTACATCTAATCGAACATCCTTGTCATCATATTGAGGATTTTCGGCTAAAAAACCATACGCCCCGCGGATAATGTTGCGTTGTTTGCGTTTATCCACCCGGAGTTCCGCCGCTTCAAGCGGGCTGGCATAAAAACTTTTTACTTCAACAAACAAAAGGTTGTTGTCCAGCAAGGCAATAATATCCAGTTCGGAGCGGCCACTGCGGTAATTTCTGTCAATAATATCCGCCCCTTTATCTTTAAGATATTGGCAAGCCAACGTTTCGCCTTTTTGCCCAAGGGATTGTTTATACGTGTGGGACACCCTCAGCTCCCGAAAGGTCAAATTATAAAGCTAAAAAATAGCAGACAGAACAAATAGAAGCAAACACTTGGAACATCAAATTTAAAGAGTTTTCAATTTTGCCTGAAATCAGTTATATTTCATGGCTTTATTGTGGAATTGTATATTTGGACTTGGAAGGTCGAAATGCGAAAATTTATTTTTATCCTGTTCTTTGTTGTATCCGTAATTTATGCAGGCACCAGCGATACCTTATACGTCCTTCAGACAACGGACGTCCATGGTCATATATATCCGTATAATTATTTTAACGATGCACCGGATGAACATGGTGGCCTGGCCAAGATTTACACCCGTGTTGTGGAATATAGAAATAAACATAAAAATGTTATCCTTGTGGATAGTGGTGACTTGCTGCAGGGGACACCGCTGGCCTATTATTTTAACAAGAATGACCGCACTCTGACCCATCCCATGATCCTGGTTATGAATTATATGCGCTATGATGCATTTGCCGTCGGCAACCATGATATCGAACAAGGGCCGCCAGTTTATCTTAAAGCACGCAGGCAATCGGAATTTCCCTGGCTCTCGGCAAATTCTGTGATGGAGGATGGCCATCCGTTTTTTAAGCCCTGGACAATCGTCAAACGCAACGGGATCAGGATTGGCATTATTGGGCTTACAACGCCGGGTATTCCTTTGTGGTTGGACGAGGGCCTGTATCCCGGAATTACCTGGGAAGACATGGTGCTAACAGCCCGGAAATATGCAAAGCGGTTACGGCCACAGGTGGATCTATTGATCGGTATATTCCATGCCGGTTTTAATGCGGATTATAGCAAAAAGCAAAGCGATGCCGCCGGTATTCCGAACGAAAACGCATCGGGCTGGGTTGCGGAGCGGGTACCGGAGTTCGACGCCATATTCGCCGGGCACTCGCATCATGCCGGGCCAATGAAGCCGGGAGCCGAAAACCGAATGGATTTTCCCGAAGGCAAGACCTTGCGTTTAAACTCCGGGTTCTGGGCAAAAAATTTGGGTGTGGCCCGCTTTGTAATCAACAAAGAAAATTCAGACGATAAGGTAACAAGCAAGACCGCCTGGCTGGAACCCATGAGCGATGTAGCCGCCGATAAAGCAATACTGGAACTTTCGGCCGATTATCATAACAAAACGCTGGCCTATATCCGCACAAAAATTGGCAGGGTTACCCAAAAACTTAGCGCAAAAAATGCCCGTTTTAAGGATTCCGGCTTTATCGAATTGATTAACAAGGCCCAAATGGAATATATGGGGGCGGATATTTCCTTTGCCGCGGCCTTTAATAACAGTTTTTCCATGGAAGCCGGCCCTCTGCGCATCAAGGACGTTTATGGCATGTACCAGTATGAAAATTTTTTATACCTCGTCGGGATGACGGGTCAGCAAATAAAGGCTTTTTTGGAGTCATCGGCCGGTTATTTTACCTATGACGGCAAGAAAATAGGCACCCGTAAAGGTATGCCGGGTTTTAACTATGATATGGCCGAAGGCATCAATTATGAAATCGACATCAGTCAACCTGTTGGGAAACGGATAAAACACCTTTCACTTCCCGATGGCTCGGACTTTGATCTTTCCAAAACATACAAAGTGGCGCTTAACAGCTACCGCGCTAATGGCGGCGGCGGGCACATGCAGGCAGCCCATGCCATGAATGCGCCGATCCTTAAGAAGTCCAATGAGGAAATGCGAAATATATTGATCGATTATATTCAGTCAAAAGGTGTGATCCATCCGCATGTGAACAATAATTGGCGGATTATCAAATGATTAAGAGCACGCCCGGTATTGAAAAAATGCACCATCATAAATATTGGTTTGTGCAAGGATTTTAGACCTGGGGCTTTTGGATAATTCCGCTATAAATGATTCAATGTACAGAATTGTTTCAAGTGTATGATGTCCCTGATATTTAATAGTTGGGCACTCGATTAATATTTGAAATTATTTGCAGATCAAACATATAAGCCCTATATTTGGGGCTATAAAAAGGTCTTAAAAAGAGGTAAATAAATGGATATAATATTATCAAATTTTTCTGCAAGCATTTCTGAGCTAAAAAAAAATCCATCTGCTCTATTAAATAAATCGGAAGGTTCTCCTATCGCAATTCTCAACCATAACACACCTGCGGCCTATCTGATTCCTGCTGAAACATATGAGTGGCTTTTAGATAAAATTGAAGATATTGAACTTGCTCAGATTGTCAAGGATCGATTATCAGAGAAAGAAAGTGCTATCGAAGTAGATATAAATGACTTATAAAATAAAATTTTTACCTACCGCTCTAAAAGAATGGGAAAAACTTTCATCTGATATTCGGGCACAGTTTAAGAAAAAACTAATCGAAAGAGCAGATAATCCACGAGTTCCGTCAAGTCAATTACATGGCTTTAAAGATGTATATAAAATTAAGTTCCGCTCGTCTGGATATCGTCTTGTATATGAAGTCACTGATGAAGAAATTATTATTTATGTCATTGCCGTTGGGAAACGGGATCGTGGTATTGTGCACAAAAAGGCAAAGAAAAGAAAATAGATTTTATTTACAGTAATTCCGTGCCCAACCATAGCATCAAGCAGACGCGATACTGCGTTATTCTTTTACGACAATGGCTTGGGTTAATTATGTGTATTGCCGCGCTGCCTATGTAAAGCGATATGCGTATCCGGATCAATTAGTTGGGGTTGTTTTTTTCGATATACGCCCGGTACATTTTTTCGATGGCATGAATGTCTTCGGCTAGCTTTTCCCGCGATAACCCTGCGCTCCAGTCATCCATCAGATATTCTTGCGGATGGTTCAATGCGAGGTGTACAATATTGGAGAGCGGTATCATATAATATTTATACAGTTGGCTGATTTTAGCGCATTGCACATCAAAATTGATCGTCGATTCATTTTGTACGTTTGTCTGCACGATAAATTCATTTTCCAGGCGCCCTTTATTCCGCATTACCTGGATGGCCATGTGCAGGTTACCAATCCAACTGCCGACATTTTCAAAATTTAATTTGTTATTGGCGGCACGGCTGGTAATACTCAGCCCCGACTGAAAATCGGCTTTTTTATTTAATGCGCGTAAGTCGGAGAGCATGTAAATATACATGTTTTCCAGGTCTTCCATGGCCCAGCGGTTTATGGGATATTCATCCGCGTCCAGGCTGCGGCGTCCCCGCCTGGGGTAAGTGATCACCGCTTCCCCCGGTTTGGATATGGAGGTGTGGAAGTCATAAGCACGACGGATTTCTGCATAAGGCATCTGGAAATCAGAATCGCTGACAGCCACATTTTCTGCGCTTAGGCGGTTGCCTGCCGCGATTAAAAATTCAAGCGGGTACGTAAGCCCCATCGGGCGGTCGCTATAATAAACGATCTGCACGCGTTCCGGGCGATAATAACTTTTGGCAAAAACTTCCGCCACTTTTTGGGCGTCGGCCTCCCAGGGCGCGTAATTATAGAAAGTAACAGCCGGGAGCACCCCATTACTCTCCAGGAATGAACGCGGGTTGTCGCCACACACGGCGATGATGGTTACAAAACCCTGCCCTGGAGGGAAATATTTTTCCTGCTCGCCGATAATTTTTAAAAGATCGGCATAGGATTGTGGAGATTTTAAATATTGCCGGAAGCCGATAATGTTTTCCATGGCCCAGCCGCGGTAGTTATCGATAGTGGTTCCGGTGGTATTTTTTTTCATCGGTGCAGTCTTTGGATTGATATCTCATTTTAAGCTTTCGGCAAATCAGCTGAATTCTTTATGTGCTAAAAGTAGCAAAAAAAAAGCCGATGTTGAAATCGGCTTTATAAAATCTGTACTAATTATCTATGCGAATATTTTTTACGGGAAAAATCCCCTTTGCCCTTGCTTCTATCCCGTCTTGGATGTCCGCTACTGCTTTCCGCAAGATCTACACGCACTTTTTTTCCGTCAAATTTTGCCGAGTGAAAGGAATCGACGATATCCTGGGCATACTCATCTTCCACTTCGAAAAAGGAAAAGGACTTAAGGATTTCAATCTTACCGATACGCATGTCACGGTTCCGTGAGATACGGTTTATAAAACCGATAAGCGATCCCGTGCTCAGGTTGTCCTTACTGCCCACATCGATATGAAAACGGGTAAAAGATGATTGGCCGCCTGAATGGCGTTCCATCCGTCCGGTCCTGCCTGTTCCCATCGATCGTTCCGGCCTTTGATATCGTTCCGACCTCTGGGGCCTTTCCTGCCGTCCTCTTTCCTTATAATTCAGATCGCTGGCATTTTTGTAATACTCGAGAAAGCGGTTAAACTCAAGAGATACAAATCTCTTGATGATTTCATCACGGTCAAGCCCATCCAGTTTTTGATGTATTTTCTCCAGATAGGGCGAAATCTCCTTGTCATTGATCGCCACGGATTTCATTTTGTCTATCAAATGAAATAATTGTGTCTCGCAAATATCCTTACCGCCAGGTACCGGACGATATTCGAAGGTTTTGTTTAATTTCTTTTCGATCATCCGTAAACGGCCTTTTTCATGGCTATGGATGATGGATATGGAAACCCCGCTTTTACCGGCGCGCCCGGTGCGGCCGCTACGATGGGTGTAGCTTTCGTTGTCATCGGGCAGCCCCATGTTTATCACATGCGTCAGTTCGTTTACGTCCAGGCCGCGTGCCGCTACGTCTGTAGCAACCAGCATTTGCAGGTTTTTTTGTCGAAATTTTTGCATTACGGCGTCCCGTTGGGACTGACTGAGGTCCCCATGCAGGGCATCGGCATTATAGCCATCCTGCATCAGCTTGTCGGCAATTTCCTTCGTCTCCTTACGGGTACGGCAAAAGATGATGCCATAGATATCGGTATTGATATCCGCGATACGTTTTAATGCGGCATAGCGGTTTTTTGCCTGTACCATATAATAATGATGCGATACGTTTTCGGCGCCCGAATTACGCTGGCCAATGGTGATTTTCACAGGATTATCCATATAATCACGGGATATTCGTGTAGCCTCGGCGGGCATGGTCGCGGAAAAGAGCAGGGTGTTTTTATCGGACGGGGTTTTTGCCAGGATAGCGTTCAGGTCTTCTTTAAAACCCATGTTGAGCATTTCATCGGCTTCGTCCAGCACAACGGTTTGGATACCGCTGATGTCTGCCCTGCGTCGTTTTATCAAATCCAACATGCGTCCGGGGGTGGCCACTATAATATGGACGCCTTTCTGCAATGCGGTTATCTGGCGTTGAATATCGGCCCCACCATAAACAGGCTGAACACGCAGCCCGTCCACATATCGGCAATAATCATTCAGGTCCCTGGCAATTTGCATGCATAGTTCGCGGGTTGGACTAAGTATTAAGGCTTGTGTCTGGCGGTTGGTTATGTCAATTCCCTGGATGATTGGCAAACCGAATGCGGCGGTTTTACCGGTCCCTGTTTGGGCCAGCGCGACCAGGTCCACGGGTTTATCAAGCAGCATTGGAATAACCTTGGCCTGGACAGGGGTTGGTGATTCAAAGCCTAAATCACGGATACCCCGCACGAGTTCAGCGGATAGCCCAAGCGTATCAATTGTTTGTTCGTTCAAATGAATTTCCTAACTATATTTGTATAATGGTTCATATCATCCCGGGTATTTCAGATATCAGATCCTACGAAAGATGCCACATGTGGGAAGTGCAACAAAAAAATAGAAAGGATGAAAGTTGTTTATAAAAAAAGTTAATTTAGGACAAAACCGCCCAATTACCTAATCTGTTTTAAAATCAGCGCTGGGACGATGGTTCGGCCCCACTTAAAACGGTACGCAATAGGCCGATTGGTACCGGCATCGTTTTGACGCAATGCTTTTATCAAGCGGGACATATTTTTAGCATCTGGAAACCGCCGGAGGATGAAAAGTAAAACGGATGCTGCTGATACGTTGATCCAACGGATTCAATGCTGAAGGGGGACAGGCCGGAAATTATGATGACCCTTAAGTATTCTCCCATGTAGAATATATCTATTGCCATCCTGGGCGGAACCGAAGGGAACGGTGAAGCTGGAAGCGCACTGCGGTTATGTAAGCCGGAGCCGCCAATTTAATTACTTGTATTTTCTTTCATTTAGTTGAAATTCTGATTTTTCCGTCTATACATTTTGTTTAAAAGCAAGAGCGGACGGCGTTTTGCAACCGACAATTGCCGGAGCCTCATGAATGAGTTCATTATTTTCGAGGGCCTCTACCATAAATAACGCGAAGTCCTTGCGGCGTGTGAGGTTGCTCTTGAGGATGGGGTCTCCTACATGTTTACTCCAAACAGGCAGGCCCTGACTCTCACCTTCTTCAAGATCACTGCCGCGAACTACGGTCCAGTTTGTGTCACTGATAAATATTCTCCTACATGCCTCTACCTGATCTTCCAACTCGACGAGGTGGAACAGTCTGGCAAGTGTACCAAAAATCTTAACGAATGCTCTTAATTTCCACGAATAGATATCCTTGCCATCCCTACTAATGTGCCACCCACAGGAAAATACCAGACGCGCATCAGGTTCAGCAAAATCCATAACCGCCTGAGCAGTACCCGATGAGTATTGCTGAATGCCCCAGGGCGCTAAGACCGTAAGTACTCCATCGCACCCGGCTACCGCCATCTTAATGATATTGCGATCATTTGTTGCCCCGGTAACGATAGTAATACGATCTTTTAAAGCAGCGAGCTTATCTGCACTTTTCTCCCTGCAAACAGCAACAACTTCATAGCCTTTATCAAGTATGAGCTGCACCATGTACTTCCCCAGTTTCCCGGATGCGCCAATTATACAAACCTTCTTCATACTCTTTATCCCCGATTGTAGATTATGGTTGGCGAACCCCCCCAAAAAACTCCTGATGATTTGTAAGCCACTCTTAACGCATGAATTTCAGGACGGGTTGATTGTCATCCCGGATTATGCCGTAACCCGGTTTAGTTCAACACCGCTATGTTGCATCGAAGCGAAAATCCCCCTGCCTTTGGGAAACCTAGGCTTAGCTTCACCGACTGTTCATGATTATGGCAAGTGTGCAACGTTACCATATTTTATTTTGTTATATATGTACTCTGAATTTTATACTAATTTGTTTCATTTGTTTAACTATGTTTGC
>CAYWBI010000101.1:0-13785 GCA_964456445.1 uncultured Calditrichaceae bacterium | reverse complement strand
TTGACAGCAAAGGGCGTGGTTTTAATATTTGACATTTTAACCGGACACTAATGATTTTATACCTTAAATTAAGTATCCTATCGAACAGCTTGTCATTTGCCTTTTTCATTAAACCCGGACCGGACAAAAGCTTCATGGCGGCAGGTCATAAACCCACAAGGGATTTGCACCGTCTAAACAATCCCAATATATTTACCCCTATAAATGTATGCCTGTTCTTTCGGACATGCACATGCGAGCAATGTTTTCAAATCCCTGGAAAAACCGTTACCCTCTTTTGCCGAAAGGCCAGGGCAGACCATGCAAAAAATTAGCTGTTCCCCCGATATCCGGGAGCGTATCCCGGCTTTAAAATTAGGGCTTCTTTCCGCCAGCGGCATAAAGGTGCAAAGGGACGATAGCCGTTTTAGCGCGGCGCTTGAAGAGCTGACCGCTTATATAAAAACTACCTTTGCCCAAAAACCGCTGGCCGAACACCACGTGGTAAGCGCCGTCCGCCGCATGTACCGGCAAATCGGCTGGGAACCCACCAAATACCGCCCTTCATCGGAGGCGCTGGCCCGCCGTGTTTTAAAGGACAAGGGTTTATACCGCGTCAACAATGTGGTTGACCTGGCCAATATCGTATCGGCCAAAAGCCATTTACCGATGGGTTTGTATGATACGGGCAAAATAAAGGGCGCGGTTATTGTGGATGTGGGAAAAGAAGACGAAACTTACCAGGGTATCAGCAAGGAAAGTATCCGCGCAACGGGTAAAATTATTCTGCGTGATAATCTTGGGGTGTTTGGCAATCCCACCGCGGATTCACGGCGCACTTCCATCGGTACGGACACCGGTGAGCTGCTGGCGTTGTTTTTTTGCCCCGCCACGGTGGAGGATATGGTCCTCAATGACGCATTGGGGCAATTGACGGAATTTTACCATCCGTTAAGTGTCACGGGAAATATCGAAAGTGACATTCAAAAATTTTAGGGAAGTTATGAGCGTTTTTCAATTTCAGGAACTGAATAGTCCACAGGAGGTGGATGCTTTTTTGCGGGAACACCCTACCTCGGTCATCTTCAAGGCCGGTACGTGTTTTATCACCGATGTGGCCATAAACACCTTTCGTGATGCGCTTGCCGCTTCCCCCGCCTGGCCGGTGGGTTACATCACCGTGGTGCAGCACCGCGAGGCCAGCAATCACCTGGCCCAAATCAGTGGTTTTCGTCATGAATCGCCCCAGGTTATCATTTTCAAAAATGGGCAGGCCGTAAAGGCATGGGACAACTATGGCATTCGTAAACGGAGGTTGGTAAAATTACTGGCAAACTGAGGCCTTATAATGCCATGGCATTTTTCAGTTTTTAAATATACGGAATGGTTCATAAGCGTTTAGCCCGAAGTTGCCATATTTAATTACAAAGTTAATTGTCCCCCGTCCAAAGTATGGTGAATTTGGCAGGAATAGGACGGACTACATTAGATTAAAAGGATATGGAAATAGCGTTTACATACCTGCTTAAAAAACAAAAACAACTTTCAAAACGATTTTATAAATATCATCAAAATCTACTCTGACGTTCTTGTTTCTGTTTTGTATAAACTTTACCTTACTGAAAACAAAAGGATTGTATTCTCTATCCTATCCAAATCTTTATTACCTGGAGTGCCATGAAACGGCTGATTACCTTCTCAATTCTGCTTTTTTATTTTTTTAAAACACCAGTCTTCTCTGCTGAATACAATACACTTGCCGATTCCAGTGGACGGACCGTTTATCTTGAACTGGGTGACGATATTAATCCTTTCTTAACAGAATATAAAACACATCCTACTGATAGTTATTCAAAACTTCAGACTGTGGTAATTTCGAATGTTCTCATGTCAAGAAGATTTAAAAATAATTATCCCATATTGTTACGTTTTTTAAAGGAAAACTCATCAAATTTAAAAAATCTATATTTTAATAATTCCGAGTATAAGGATGGTTTTGAATTTGAAGAATTGATAAAAATACTTAAAAGTGTTAACAGTGCACCGTTGGAAAACTTTAAATGGGAATACCAGGAAGATATTGACGGACGGGATAATATTTTCTTCTTTTTAAATGATTCGGGCATGGTAGTAAAACGAATAAAATCACTTTCATTCAAAGGAACTTACTTTGATGGTAAAATATTTTATCTTATTCTGCCCCAATTTACTTCTTTACGAACCTTGAACTTAGATGAAAACACTCAACTTGGGGAATTATTTAAAACAAACCTAATAGTAAAAAGGCTAATAATATATATGTTAAACCCCGGAGCGCAATTCTAAATTTACATACCCTTAATATAAATACTTATAAATTTGAACTGGAATTGCCATCAGAATTTAAAAATCCATTTCCGCATTTAAAAAATCTGTCTCTAAAAATAGGTTCGTTCAAGACATCAGATTATATGGATTTAGTTGCACATCTACCGATGCTTTTTTCCAATTTGGATACTTTGGATATTTCAACAAATTATTCCCGTACTGATAAACTAAATGGTTCAGGTGACTTTATCCTGTATTCGAAAAATGTCATCAAAACCAATAACCTTGGTAAGGATCGCTCTGTGTTTAGACTGTTACCGAATCTAAAATCTTTTAGCCGGTTTGCGAGTTATAATAAAGGGAATACGATTGCCACGGCCCTATATTTTAAAAATATTGAAACAAACCCGGCCATATTTTTTAAAACACAAAAAGATATCGATGCTTTTATAAATAACTTCCCACGTTCCAAAAGAGAAAGCATCACTCTGGTTGGCCCGCGAATAAGCAACTATGAAGTTGAAGATATCCTTGATCATTCTACAACTTTCTCAAATTTGCGTAATATCTTCCTTGTTGCCTCAAGTTGTTCAATGGATGATTTGGTTGGCTTAAGAAACCATGCGGAAAAGGTTGGAATACATATTCATAAAATAAATACTTTTGCCTCTTCCGGAATCCAATTTCATTATGACAATAACCTGTTCCAAATGCAACAGATGATGAATAACCAAATGTGGAATAATATTAATTCAAATATACAGAATATAAAAATTCGATAGCTTTCCTTAGTAGGAGAATGAAGTGAAAACCCCCTATAGAGCCATTATTGTTGTACTTTTTTGTGCATTAACTGTATTCGCCAAAAAATCACTTGAGGTGTCCTCCATTGCTGATTTTCAATCAGTTTTATCAAACCAAGAAGTGTTACAAGACAAGTTAACCATTACTTTTAATGGAATAAAGGATTTAAAAAATCATGAAGACGAGTTTCTAAATTTGTTTAAAGTATGGAAGGGAAAGGCTCTTATCCATGGTTTGGTTTTTCGAAATTTGGATGACCTCCATGGAGCATTTATAACAAATTTAGTTACTGAACTTTCTGATAGCCAGCTTGTATCCTTAAATGTTGAAAATGTCGATTATAGCGGTGATTTACTTTTACCTAAAACAAAAATCTTATACGGGCTAAAAAAATTATCCATCATAAATACCGACCTGGATGAAGATTTTTTTAAAAACCTTAACAAATCCATGCAACCCAATCTGTGTCATCTGGCTTTGATAAAATGCGATCTTAGCAATGATCAACTATTGGCCATAAAAAATACACACTTATTGCCCAATCTCAAGTATCTGGATTTAAGCCAAAATGATTTTGGAAATTATATTTTATCGATATTCCCGTATCAACAACAAGGAAAGCTGATAACATTAAAACTTAATAATGTTGGACTGGTTTTGAGTTCCGGGGAAAATTATAATTCGAATTATCCGGCAGTGAATCGAAAGATAGACCCCGAATATGGTATAAAATGGAACAGTCCGTATTTTAGTTGTCTTAAACATTTGGAGCTACAGCATGTTTCAGAAAACATGAAAGAAATCCTGAGTTTTGAAGAAGACAGCATTTTTCAGGCGCTTCCTGTTTTTATGGGTTTTGTACCGGATGTAAAGCCAACACGGTCAATAAAGGGAAAATTTAAAAACAAACAACTTTTAGACATCTTTTTTAAAAATTTATATTCTCTCAATTTCCATTCAACCCGAAATAATTATTCTTTTGATTCGCCGCAGCACTTAAATCTTTTTTTAAAGAGTCGTCAGGCAAAAATATCAGAAAACATTATCCTGAATGGCCCACGATGGAACTACATGGCCGTTTGCACTTTACTTGAATCAAATAAGTTACCAGCTTTGGACGAAATGTTTCTTCCAGGCAATTCCATGACCCAACAGGAAATAAAAAGGTTGATAGATGCCTTTTCCGGCATAAGTTTTGATGTCATTCTATCTCATGCAGGAGGTTTATGGCCGGGAGTTTCAGAATAATGATTTGTAGTAGGATTATGAATGTAAAAAATCCCTGTTATCTCAAAAAAAGTAGCTTTCCCTTTTTAAGTTGGCGCCCGCCGTCCGCGGCTTTTATCTCGAGGCTAAAGTAATACACGCCCGCCGAGCCAAGATCATGCGCGGTAAGGATAAAATAGCCTTCCCCCTTATCGCTTCTTGATGGCGGACTGTAAACCACCTGCCCCAGTGAATTGAACACGCGCAGCTTTACGGCGCTCAATTGTTTTAAACCATACGGAAGACGGGTATAATCGGTAAAGGGGTTCGGGTACGTTTGGGATGTAAAATCCGCTGTCACCTTTCCAAATTGACCCTGGGTGGAATCCGCCAGATTATAGGCGGCGGCGATGTTTAAAATACCGTAACCGATTTCATTGTTGGGTGCATTGTTGGTACTGGCGGTGTATTGGATCAGCTTCCGCACCTGCCGCGGACTTAATTCCGGATAGCCTTCCAAAAGCAGGGCAATGGCCCCCGCTATCAACGGACAGGAAAACGACGTCCCCGAGTTATATAAATAACCCTGTGTGTCAAAAGGGGAAGCCACAAATACGTTTTGGCCCAAAGCGGAGACATCCGGCTTGATACGGCCATCAACCGTTGGCCCCCTTGATGCTACAGACCAGTACAGGTTGTCAGCCGTTACGCCGCCGGCGGTGATCACAAATTCCCCGTCCGCCGGAGCAATCAAAGTGTTAAGCGCATCATCACGGGTCAGCCCCTCGTTTCCGGCGGAATTGACTACGATAAGGCCTTTTTGCTCGGCGATAACCGTGGCCAGGGTGGTCAGCGCCGTGCGGCCATCCATATCCTGTTGAGTGTACCAGTCGATATAACCCAGAGAACTGCTTACAATATCCGCCCCTTTGGCTTCGGCCCACTCCAAACCCGCAACCCAATTGTCTTCCTCCAGGGGGATTTCAACGGAGTCAATTTCGGTTTTGGCCAGCAACAATGATGCACCGTATGCGGGCCCAATCAACTGCCCGGGGGCATAGCCCGCGATTACAGACAAGGTTCGGGTGCCATGGGTCCCTTTATTCGCCGGTGCATTGGGATCATCCACGGTACCATCGTTGTTTACAAAATCATGTACGGCAAGAACCTTAAGCGATTGAAAGGCGCTGTGTTTTTTATATAAATTAAAACCGTCGTCCAGCATGGCAATGGTAACCCCTTTGCCGCTCAGCCCTTTGTCGTGCAAGACCGGAACGCCAATTTGCGTCAGCTGGAATTGTGATGGGCCATAATTTAGGCCCGTTGTTTTTAAAAAGCCGTTCAGCTCACCAGGCGGGCCGGAGGATGTTTTTTCCGGGCCGGTAATTCGGCGGGCAACAGGACGTATTTCCCGGATAAAAGACAGTTTCAATAATGCGCCGATATCCTTTGGCGTACTCCAAACAGCCAGCGCGTTTAACCAGCGCGAGGCGTGCCCTACGCTCTCAGCATAGTTTGAAACAAGCTTAATATAGTTTTCATCCACGGGAAAATCCGTTTGTTGCAAACTCTTTTCCTGGCCACGTAAAATACGGCGGTCCAGCGCTTTTTGGGATATGAGCGAAGTTGCTTTTTGCATCAGACGCGCATGGCTGTCCGGTTTGTCTTTAAAAAAAACCCAAACCTTTACGCTTTCCTCGGGATTGTCGTGCAGATATTCTTTAAAGTTTTTTGGGATTTCCGCCGCAAAAACAAGTTCCGTCACCATAAGAATCAACCATACAATAGCACGCATAACTTCTCCAAATCAAAGGGTGTTTCATACAGTTTAACAAGCTTAGTCTTTCTTTTCCTGCCACTTTTCGATTGTGGAAAGCTGGGAGGCGTTTCCGTACATATTGATGCTGTTTTCATCAAACGGCCGGGAAAAATAGGCTGTGGACGGCAACGAGAACAGCCATGAGCCCAAGGCCATGTCCTGATCGAGCAGGTCGATACGCCGGGCATATTCCTGCCTGTCGCCAACTTCGCGCGTGGACATAAAACCATAGACATAATCCAGCAAGGTGTAGCTGTCTTTGTAGTCCGGTCCTTGCTGGTCTAAATCCATTCGAAAGAAATTTTTATCTGCCTGCAGGGACTTTGAATTAAAAGAACGGTTTCCGCGGCCATCGGAATCGGTGAGCAGGTGAATTTTGTGAACGGCAAAATCGGGTTCACGTAGAAAAATATTATACAGGTTAAAAAAGAAATTATTCCGGTAACCGGTTATGGCGGTTAGCAACACATCATAATTACCTTTTTTAATTTGATCGTTTTTTATGGCGCGGGCCCTTATCCGGCCATTAAATAAAGACGGGTCATTCAGAATATCGATCAGTTCCGAATATTCTTCTCGAAAGCCATATTCCAGATTGGTTACCACCACGATAGAATCGGGCAGGATTGACAAGTCCGGCTGACTGCGTTCTTTTAAAGGGGACACGATGTTTTCTTCCACATAATAGGATGTGGATGGGAATAGGCTATAATTTAGGTAATCATCATAGTTGTCGCGGTTGCCTTTATAGTCAGTGATATGTCTTTGCTGTTCCGTTCCAACTTTAAAAAAACGATCGAGAATAACTTTGTTATTTATAAGTTTGCGCAGCTCTACACGTTGGGCCCGGTTCAGGTGGCGGGTATTATAAAGCAAGGCAAAATTTGTGGTGCTGATATTGGATTTTACAAAAAAGTCGCTGCTGTCTTGCAGAATGGGGGACAGGGCGCCAAAGGGGGTGGTCAGCAGCACATTGATATTGCCGTTGTTCATCTCGCTGGTATATGTACTGTTGTCTATAAACGGTTTTAAATTCACTTCCGGAACCGTGGCCTGACCATCGGGGTCTTTATAATAATCGGAGACCGGCGCCTTGCGGTCAATGGTCATATAGGGACCTGTACCCACGCTATAGTGAGAAGCCAGCATATCTGAATCATAAGGCAATACTTTAAAGGAAAGCATTTCTTTTATGTCATCGGCGGTCCAGTTACGGATGGGTTTAAACTTGAAAGTAATTTCAGCGTTTTTATCCGGACCATTAAAACGCAGATTTTCCAAGGATTGTGACAAAAGCAGATAATCGGGCGCCAGGCTGCCCAGTCGTTGGATACGGCGGAGTGTAAAACTAAGATCACGCGCGGTAAAGCGAACATCTTCGGTCGGACTGACCTTTACTTCGCCATCCTCATTTTTGGAAATGAGATAGCTGCTGTGCCATTTTTTGCCAGGCTTTAAACGAAGCGTTACAACAAAATCAGGGCTGATATCAACCAATTCGGCCAGCCCGTCTTCATAAGAAATCCCACTGTGTGTTGCAGAAACATTGAACAATCCATCAAAAACCACTTCATCCAGTTTGTCGGCAAGAGGAATGGAACTGGGCAGATGCGGATCAACAATTGGTTTTTGGTGACTGATATATGGTATTACGATGTGGCCATCAAGGTTTTTCCATGGCGCTAAAACGTATAAAACTGCCGCAATTATTACTAAAGCAATGGAGCCGCCCCATATCCAATTCTTATTCATATTAACCCCCTGTTATCAAAATTTGTATTTAAATAGCCTTTTTCCCGCGCAGATATCGTTGTAAAAAAAGAGAACTATCCGCCTTTGTAAAAATTAATTCTTTCTCAGGATTGGCTTTTGGGCTTTCAGGCTTATTTCAAGAACCTTAAAACCCTTATATTTAAAACGCACTTCTAAAACACTGTCCTGGTTTTTTTCCACCGACAGTGGTGAAAGTAGCGCCGTATAGTTGTTGCTGGCGTTGGGCGTCGTAATTGTAAAACGTCCCTCCGGTTTTAACATCTTTTTGTTCATGGTCATCTTTTCATACCAGGATGTGTTCGAGGCAGCCTGTCCTATGCTTTTGGGCAATTTGATGCTTACATCATAAACCGGGAAACGCGCCTTGGTGGGAATTCGAATGTTGACACGGAAAACATAGGTATTAACCCCCGTGGGATTGGTGGTTATAGGCAGCGCATAAACCTTGCGATATTCCAGGTTCTTAGTCAGCCATTTTGACGCCCAGGGATCACATTCCGCAACAAGTTTTTTTATAACCTTATCTTTCCCCTTATAGTGTTTGCCGTGGATAACGATGGCCCGCGCCTTCATGACGCCGTTTGCATTTATATTGGCGGTAAAGTCCTTGTAAAGCGCTTTGATGGCGTTGGCCGGAAACACTTCTTCCTTCAACTTTGTCAATCTGCTTACAAGCGCTTGTTTGCGTAAGGCCAATTGCCTGGCGTTGCCGGAAGTAAATGTTATGTCCCATGCCGGTTCGAATACCGGACTGGAATATAAAGCGCCAACATCATTTACCTTTGTAAAATTTTCTTTGACAAAAGTATCCACCCGATTTCTTGTGGCCTGTTCGACACGGTTTATCAGGGAGTCTTCCAGGCTTATCACAAGTTTTAAACGTTTGGGAGTGCTCTTCCTTTTATTTATAAAATTCTTTTGATAGAAAAGGCCTTTTAACTTGTTTTCGGCGGCAGACCAATTTTGGGCCTTTAAGGCCGCTTTTATGTTTTGTTTTTGCTGAGTGAGATACTTATTGTCAAGATTGCTATAGATGGACCTTAAAAATGAAAGATCACCATTTTGACCCAAACGTTTCAGCATCATTGTATAATTATGGGTTTTTGCATACCTGTTTAATTCACGAACAACCTCATCGGCACGGGTATAATCATCCTTAAGGCGGATCGCCTCGTTATGCAGGCCGTGTATTACACTGTTTAACAGACGGGCGCCCTTGGTTTTGCCATAAGTGCCATAAGCGGAAAAACCCGCAGAAGGCAACTCTGCCTGATAGCCCCGTAATTTTTTTAAGGCTTTGCTGAAAAACGTATTGTTCGGCCAGCTTTTTGTTGTGGCAACGCTGTTTTTTAATGCATCGATATCTTTACGCAACGATTGGGCCGCATTGGATTTACGGTTATAAGCTTTTACGAAGGCGGCCAGCGTTTTATAGTCCTGCGGTTGCTGACGGCCGATGGCTGCATAGAGGGAGCTGATATCATCAATGTTTAAATCGATTGCTTTATAATTGTTTTTTTTACGGATTTGATTATCGTAGTAAGGGGGCAGTTCATCCAAACGGGCATCGATTTGGTGTTTTACCTCGGTAACGATATTATCGCTATAACGATCTTTTTCCTGCATAAACTTTAAAAACATAGGAACCGAAGCGCTAAAACCCGGCATATTGGCAGTGCTTGCATTAAGGGCTTTTAACACCTGCAATGTATTCAGATAGTTTTCCTGAAAGGTCCTTTCAATCTGGATGTTTTCTTTCAAGTCCAGGAAATCCTGATATGCCGGATCGTCCGAATTTAGAATTTCCGCAGGGAAAAGTTTTTCAATATCGGTAAATTGTTTATAAAGAGATATGATATCGGCGGTACGGCACTCCAAAGTCTGAATGGTTCCATCATAGTCGAAGGCATTCGGATTAAAACCTTTACCGATTTGATCATATACCGAACGATCGGTTTTGTCCTGTTCCAGCAATTCCTTAAAGGCATCGCGTTGAGATTCAAACTTATACCGCCATTGCGGTAAGTAGCGGTAATTCAAATCCAATTTCTGGTCGGCTGGCGTTTTTTCGATAATTAAGTAAAATTTTTGCACATGCTTATCGATCGGCCAGGCCATTTCTTTCGCACCTTCTGGCGCTTCATCCATAATGGCGTCCAGCGGGCCGTCATCGGAATTAAAGGCCGATGCAAATTTTATATGGCTTTTTAACTCCCCGTTTATTTCTGCGAGGAGATAGAAGTTGTCGGCTACAGGTGCCGGGAATTCTATAAAATAGCTTTTGCCCTCAGACAATTCAAAGGGATCGCCGTCATCCTGTAGTTGTACATAGCCTTTCTCCTGTGATACGGGTTCAGGTACGGGCTTTAATTGTTTATAAGCCGCACAACTAATAAAAAATGGAATGACGATTAAAATGAGTTTCTTCATGGATACCTCAATTTTTTAAATTAATGATTTGGAATCTAATTTATGTAAATAAAATCAGATACGATGCAAAAACCTTGCCTTTTTATAAATTTCGTATTTTAGTATTTTAAGCGCAACTTAATAAAAATCAATTTAGTACTAAACTATGAATCCTATTTTATATATATTTCCCGGTAAATACACAAATAAAAGCACACATTCATGACATTATTCCTGATTTATCTGAGCATTGCTGTTGTAATCAGTTTCATTTGTTCAATTCTTGAAGCCGTATTACTTAGTATTTCCCCCGCGTATATAAATATTACCATACAAGAAGGTAAAAAACTCGGGAAGGATCTTCAAAAACTAAAGGAAAAAATCGACCGACCGCTTTCTGCCATACTCACGCTCAATACTTTTGCCAATACCGCCGGCGCTGCCGGTGTCGGCGCCCAGGCCCAGCATATATGGGGAAATGATGTTCTTACAATTGTATCGGTTTTATTAACGCTCATCATTCTTTTTGTGTCGGAAATTATCCCCAAGACCATTGGCGCCGTTCACTGGAAAAAACTGGCGCCTTTTGCGGCGCCTGTAATCCGCTTTCTGGTCATTATACTGGCCCCTGCCGTTTGGGTTTCCCAGCTTATAACCGGGATGTTAAAAAACAATAAAAACGAGAGTATTCTAAGCCGTGCCGATTTTAAAGCGATGGCGGAAATCGGTATCCAGGACGGTATTTTTCTCAAAGACGAATCGGCGATTATAAATAATCTGCTGAACTTCAACAAAATTATTGTAAAGGATATTATGACCCCGAGAACGGTGGTGACTGCCGCCGACGAGAACACCTCACTCTCGGATTTTATAAACCGTCATCCCCGTCTCGGCTTTTCACGTATCCCCATATTCAAGGAAAGTATTGACCAGGTTTCGGGGTTTGTATTAAAAGATGAAATACTTCAGGCACTGATCGACAACAAAACACATCTCGTGCTGAAGGAATTGAAGCGCCCCATACAGGTTATACCCGAAATGGCCACCATTCCTGTATTATACCGCATGTTTATGGAGCAACAGGAACATGTTGCTTTGGTTGTTGATGAATTTGGCGGGATGGCCGGCATTGTCACCATGGAGGACATTATTGAAACACTTCTTGGATTGGAAATTACCGATGAGATGGACAGTGTGGATGACCTGCGCGAACTGGCCAGAAAAAACTGGGAAAAGCGCGCACGTCGGTTGGGCATTTCACCCAAAAACCCTTCTGATGATGACAAGGCCGGCAAATGACTAAATATCAATGGCTAATATTCGACGCTGATAACACATTGTTTGATTTTAACCGCGCCCAGGAAGAAGCGTTTTATCAACTGTTAAGAGCGGAAGGGCTTTCCAGCGAAAACGGCCTCTATGACCTGTACCGGGAAATCAATCACCGGGCCTGGCAGGAGCTGGAAACGGGAAAGGTGTCAGCGGAAGAAATCAAGTATATCCGCTTTGAGCGGCTGTTTCAAAAAATCGGTCACAAAGGCGAAGCCCGTTTGGCCGGAAGCCGTTACCTGCGATATCTAAGCGCTTGTAGTACCTTGCTTGATGGCGCCGAACAGCTTATCCGCTCGCTTGCGGTGGATTTTCTGATGTTGCTGATAACCAACGGTTTAAAAGAAGTTCAGCGTCCCCGCTTTGGCCGTTCTCCGTTGTTGCCGTTTTTTGAGGATATAATCATTTCCGGCGAAGTGGGCTATGCCAAACCCGACCCGCGGATCTTTGACCATGCGTTTAAGGGCCGTCCGGTGGATAAAGCACACATCCTGATGATCGGCGACAGCCTGAGTTCCGATATTGCCGGTGGGCAGACCTGGGGTGTGGATACCTGTTGGTTTAACCCGGCGCAAAAGGAAAACAACAGCGATATCCTTCCCGTTTATGAAGTTTCCTCGTTCAGGGCCTTACATTGTTTGTTGGCCGCCCCCCCCGGTTGAGCGCTAGGTTAGGGATAAATCCTTTTTCCCGCATTATATACAACGACCGGGTTTGTTTTTGTAAAACCTTGTGTTTCCAATAAGCATACAAATAGACGGTTGCAGCAAAAGCGCTGATTCTGCTGTCCGGTTTACTTCCGCCACATTCCTTCTCCGGCACAAAACCAAACCGTTTAAAATTGATTTCATTAAATCCGTGATGTATTTTAGTGGTGATTTAGTGGCCAGTTCCGCGGCTTTGGTTATGGCGAAAAAAGGATGGGCAGTACGGGCGCCCATACTGCCTCTGGCGCGATTTTCGTAAACAGGGTTTGGTAATTTTGTGTAATCCCTTTATACTATAATTTTAACAAAAGGCATTCTGATATCATTCGATCCAAAGCTTATAGACGAACTACGTAAGCAACGAGCAAATAGAAATCGGCCGTCAGGTTTACGAAGTCACGGCTTAAACGAAGGCGACCTCATTGAAGTAGAAAACTGGCATGCCAGTATTCTACGAATTGGGTACATCCTCAAAAAAAGGTGAAATATAGTGAAAGAAAGCATCTCTAAAAAACGATTTCTAATCGATGCAATAGGAAAGCTGAAACAAAAAAAAACCTATTTCTCTTACGAAGATATTAAAATCCTACTCGAAGAAGAGAAAATAAACATCGCCCCCTCATCTTTAAAAAGCTATGTGCATGAACTCACAAAAAACGGTGTAGTTTTCAATACCGGAAAAGGCTGGTATTCATCCATAGAAAATCCTATTGAACTTAACACCAAACCTGTTAAGCCGGTAATCAGAAAAATTAAAAAAGAATTTCCCCTGCTGGAATTCTCCTGCTGGAGTACGGAACAGCTTAATCCTTTTACGCACCATCTGATGGCTAAATTCATCACCTTTGTTTATGTCGATTCGGATTATATGCGAAATCTGTCAGAATTATTAAAAAACAAGGGTTACAATGTGTATGAGAGCCCTAATAAAACCGAAATTGAAAAACAGTTCAGCATTACCGATAAAACGGTCATTATTCGCCCGGCAATATCCAAACAGCCTAAAGCAGTTTTAAACGGCTCGCGGCTAGAAAAAATTCTTATCGATTTTCTGATTGAGAATAAAAAGTTAAGTATAATGGATAACCGCGAAGCCGAAAATGTAGTGAAAAGCGCCTTAAATGCCGGGAGAATCAACATCTCAGAACTTTATTCCTACGCTAAAAGACGAGAGTTTGGTGTTCCCAAAACAATCAACCAAGTCCAGATAAATATAAAACCGGAGATAGTTGATTGATGCGGGAACTGATAAGACCAAGGTGTTTTACTGAAAAATGGCATACATCCAAGGCTCGCGAACTATCCGGTGACCCGGTATTGGTAGAAAAAACAATTCACGCATTTGCCTTGCTCGGCTATCTTGTTCAAATAAAAGAAAATTTTGTCTTTAAGGGCGGAACCAGTCTTTTACTGCATGTTCCAGAGATTAAAAGATTGTCTATTGATATAGAT
>CAYWBI010000100.1:0-13896 GCA_964456445.1 uncultured Calditrichaceae bacterium | reverse complement strand
GTTTGGGTAAATAGTTGAAAATCCTATTGACTTTTTACATAACAGCCGCGAAGAAAAATAGTAATTGGTAATTAGTCATTAGTAATAGGGTTAGGAAATTATTAATTATTCATTGTTAATTATTAATTTCCTCCCGCTTCCCGTACCCCACCCGCATTATTCTTCCGTATTGGTAGTTTTGAACCGGCACGGTCGATTTGTTTTTTTTGGACCGCATCGACTGTGTCGATGCTATTTTCCACTTACCAAAAATTTATCCGTATGCGAAAATTGATGTTACATAATTTTTCCCAACCCGTTTCATTCTACCATTTCGGTCATTTTGAACCGGCACAGTCGATTTGCTTTTTTGGGACTGCATCGACTGTGTCGAGGCCTTTTTCTTAAACCCAAAATTTATACCGAAAATTGGTGTTAGATAATTTATTCCCCCCCCGCTTCATTCTTCTGTTTCGGTGGTTTTGAATCGACACAGTCGATTCGCTCCAAAATGCTATATTGATGCTTTATCCTTGAACCGAAAATTTATACGCATGCGAAAATTAGTGTTAAATGATTTTTTTCTAACCCGCATAATTCTTCCGTTTCGATAGTTTTGAACCGACACAACCGATTCGCTCCAAAATGCTATATCGATGCTTTGTCCCTGCACCAAAATTTTTTCCAGTTTTACAAAACCATTTTACTTGGATTATACACTTTTAGTTTTGTAAATTCCTTAATTAAATTTTTCCGGTTTAAATTCCCGGAGAGTAAAATTTTTACATCACTCATTCAATTTTTTGAAACAAAGCCGACACACAGATCAATGTCATAATAAATAAGGAGGCTGTAGTGAAAGTTGGAATACCAAAGGAGATTGCCCCTGGGGAAACACGTGTTTCCGTTATACCGGGTATGATATCCGTAATCACCAAAATGGGGCATGAAGCGCTGGTGGAAGAAGGCGCCGGTAAGGCCTCAACGGCCATGGATGCCGAGTATGAAAAAGCCGGGGCCAAAATCGTGGAAGCGGCTCAGGTTTATAGTGAGGCCGATGTGCTTTTAAAAGTACAATCGTTGCAAAAGCACCCGCTTTTAAACAAGCATGAAGCCGATCTGTTAAAAGAGGGCGCCTATCTGATTACTTTTCTTTCCCCTGCTGTAAATCCCGAAGGCATAAAAATGCTGAAGGGTAAAAAGGCTACGGCCTTTGATATGGGGTTTGTACCGCGTATTACCCGTGCCCAAAGCATGGACGCGCTTAGTTCAATGGCGACGATTTCCGGGTATAAAGCGGTAATCATGTCCGCTAACTATCTTAGAAAAATGTTCCCTTTGATGATGACCGCGGCAGGAACAGTAACCCCTGCCAATGTGCTGATCCTGGGTGCCGGAGTTGCGGGCTTACAGGCCATCGCCACGGCGAAACGTCTTGGGGCCAGGGTTTCTGCCTTTGACCCGCGTGCCGTAGTCAGGGAGCAGGTGGAAAGTTTGGGCGCGCGTTTTGTTGAAATGGAGATGCCCGAGGATGCCGAAACAGAAGGCGGTTATGCCAAGGAAATGGGAGACGCCTTTCTAAAAAAAGAGCAGGAAGCAATTGCCGCGCATCTTAAAAAGACCGATGTAGTGATTACCACGGCACAGATATTCGGAAAAAAAGCCCCAATCCTGATCACCGAAGAAATGGTCAAACTCATGCCGGAAGGATCGGTTATAATCGATTTGGCCGCGGAGATGGGCGGCAATACCGCATTGACCGAAAAAAATAAAATCGTTGAAAAACATGGCGTACGTATCGAGGGTGTAACAAATTTACCGGCTTCGGTCCCCTTCCATGCCAGCCAAATGTACTCTAAAAACATTACAAATCTTTTCAAGCTGATCTTTAATGAAGAAAACATTGATTGGGACGATGAAATTACCAAAGGGGCCTGTGTGGTAAAAGACGGTGTCATTGTAAATTCGCTTGTTGAAAAGATTGTTGGTTAATATTCTGAATAAAGCAGATGCTGCCTTTTACGCAGCCAAATAGAAAGGAAGGTTTACATGAATGGGATGATCCTTATTTCCATCTATATCTTTGTTCTTGCCATTTTTGTTGGGTTCGAAGTTATAACAAAAGTTCCACCACTGTTACATACCCCCCTGATGTCCGGTTCCAATGCTATTTCCGGCATCACCATTGTCGGCGCCATTCTTAGCGCCGGTAGCGGGCTTGACAGGCTTGGCCATATACTCGGCATGCTGGCGGTAATCTCGGCAACCATCAATGTGGTGGGCGGGTATTTGGTTACCGACCGGATGCTGGGGATGTTTAGTAAAAACAAAAAGAAAGGGGCCAAGTAATGGGACAGATTACAAATATTGTTTACCTGATTGCCTCGGTTCTTTTTATTTTAGGAATGAAGATGCTGAGTTCGCCCAAAACGGCCCGGAAAGGCAACTTGTGGTCAATGGTGGCAATGTTAATGGCTATCGTTATTACCCTTTTGGATAAGGGTATCCTTGATTTTACATACATTATTGCCGGATTTATCATCGGTGGGGCAATTGGCCTTTATGTTGCCAAAAAAGTGGAAATGACCCAGATGCCGCAGATGGTTGCCTTGTTTAACGGTTTCGGTGGTATTGCTTCTACCTTTGTGGCTTATGCCGACTATGTACACCATGCCGGTCATATTGGTGAAATGGATGTCGTTATTTCCTTGGTGCTCAGTTTATTGATTGGTACGGTAACCTTTACCGGAAGTCTTGTGGCTTTTGCCAAATTGCAGGGTTTGCTACCGGGACGTCCGATTGTTTTTAAGGGTCAGACGGTTTTCAATGCCCTGCTGCTTATTGGCGTTATTGTTTTAGGTACCCTGTTCGCCATGGATACCAGCGCCGAAACCATGCTGCTGGTTGTAATTGCCATCGCTGCTGTCTTAGGTGTAACCTCGGTGATCCCGATTGGCGGCGCGGACATGCCGGTTGTTATTTCGCTATTGAACTCGTATTCCGGTCTTGCTGCCGCGGCAACAGGTTTTGTTTTGCATAACAATGTGTTGATCATCGCCGGTGCCCTGGTTGGCGCATCGGGTATTATACTTACCAAAATTATGTGTGTGGCCATGAACCGCTCCTTGCTCAATGTGCTTTTTGCGGCTGTCGGTACTGATGACAGCACCGGTGGCGGCGGATCAACGGAACATCGCAATGTTACCCGTTATACAGCAGAAGATGCGGCGATGATTTTGGATAGCGCGGAATCTGTTATTGTGGTTCCCGGTTATGGTCTTGCCGTGGCCCAGGCCCAGCATGTTTTGCATGAACTGGACAATGTTTTGACCGAGCGTGGCGTGAAGTTTCGCTATGCCATCCATCCGGTTGCGGGACGGATGCCCGGCCACATGAATGTGCTCCTTGCCGAAGCCAACGTGCCCTATGAAAAACTGGTGGAAATGGAACTGATCAACGATGATTTCCAGGAAACCGATGTAACATTGGTGGTTGGTGCCAATGATGTGACCAATCCGGCCGCCCGTTATAAAAAGAGCAGTCCGCTTTATGGCATGCCTATTCTAAATGTGGACAAATCCAATAAAGTGATGATTATAAAACGTAGTTTGTCCCCTGGTTTTGCCGGTGAAGATAATGAAATGTTTTATGATGAGAACACCATGATGCTCTTCGGTGACGCTAAAAAAATGTTGACCGATCTGGTAAAACAAATGAAAGAAATCTAAGCCCGGGTAAAGATATGGCCGGGATTTAAATAATGTTTTAAAAATGAAAACCCCGTAATGTAAATTGCGGGGTTTTTATATTTGTAACTTCCCGATGGCTGTAGGCATCTGAACCCAATAAGTTAAAATTTAAATATAGGATAAAATTTGATGCGCAATGTTCAGCCGGAAGAAGCAAAAAAGGAATATGATAATCAGATAGTTTTTATAGATGTACGGGAAGAACCGGAACACCGCCAGGCACGGATTCCCAAAAGTCAGTTAATCCCGCTTAGCCAAATACAACACCGCTGGGAAGAAATACCCCGGGATAAAGCGGTGGTCATCTATTGCCAATCTGGCAATCGCAGCGCCAGTCTGATCATGGAGCTCGAACGCATGGGTTTCGATAACCTGATGAATTTATATGGTGGGATAATTGCCTGGAATCAGGGTAATTTACCGGTTGAATTTGGTTGATATGTTGTAAATACTTATTTTAGGACATGGAAAAACTTCGATTCTTCTTCCTTGGCCTTTTTTTTGTTGATCTTGTTCTGCATGTATTTATCTCCCTTGGCCGTTATCAGCCATCTATGCTTGTCTCCACAACTTTCACTGCCCTAATGTTTATTGCCTGGTTTTATATTATGCGCTCGATCCGCGCGCTCGAACAACAAAAGAATGACATAAATCCCCTGGTAAAACTTTTCACTTCCCTGACGTATCCTATGCGTTTGACCGCCTATTTTTTCATCGTCTATGCCCTGGCCAATTTCATCCTGACCCTGGAGATGCATTCCGCTCCGGGTTTGATTGACACCCATCCAAGTTTCTTAAAATTACGCGGGATATCCGGCTTTTGGATTATGTTTTCCTTTCTGGCATTTATTTTCGGGGGAAGAAACGGGTTGGAAAAAAAGTAACAGGAGAAAGAATATAAAACTGTTTGAAGCGCCGATTGTTCCTGACTTAAAAATGGAATTTTAGACAGGTTTTTTAAAATAAAAAATTACGGATGGATGTTAAATAACCCAAAGAGAAATACACATGCATTATAACGGAAAAACTAAACTGCGCTCCAAACAACCTGCGCTGCCTACATCCATTTTTGCGGTGATGTCGGCCTTGGCGCAAAAGGAGGGGGCCTTAAACCTGTCACAGGGTTTTCCCGATTTTGACTGCCCGCCGGATCTGGTCCGTTTGCAGCAAAAATATATGAAGGCCGGTCATAATCAATACGCGCCAATGCCTGGTGTGCGGCCTCTGCGGGAAGTGATTGTTGAAAAGTTTAAAAAATTGTACAATGCGGATTATGATCCGGATTCCGAAATAACCATAACCGCCGGGGCCACAGAAGCGCTCTATACCGCGCTTACATCTATTGTTCACCCCGGAGATGAAGTTATTGTTTTTGAACCTTGGTATGACGCCTATTTGCCAATGATTGAATACAACGGCGGCATTCCTGTCACCATATCCATGTCTCCCCCGGAATTCGCTATTCCCTGGGAAAGGGTGAAGATGGCTATAAGTGAGCGTACACGGGCAATTATTATCAATTCTCCGCATAACCCCACGGGCGCTATGCCAAGCCCGGAGGATATCCGGAGCCTGGAAAATATCGTTCATGGCACGGATATTGTACTGATCAGTGATGAAGTTTATGAGCATATTGTTTTTGATAATCGGGCCCATCTCAGTTTTTCCCGCTCGCCGGAACTGGCCGGGCGTAGCTTTGTGATTGGTTCATTTGGCAAAACCTTTCATGCCACGGGCTGGAAGGTCGGGTATGTACTGGCCCCAAAAGCACTTATGACGGAACTGCGCAAAATTCATCAGTTTGTTACTTTTTCCGTGCATACGCCAACACAATATGCCTATGCCGAATATATGGAAGACCCGGCGCATTATCTTGATCTGGGACGTTTTTATCAAAAAAAACGCGACATGTTCCGTGACGGGATGAAAAGTTCCCGCTTTACACTTCTGCCCTGTGCCGGCAGCTATTTCCAGGCGGTAAGTTACGAGCGGATATCCGATGAGCCGGACATTAAATTTGTAGAACGTCTTGTAAGGGATTTTAAAATTGCAGGAATCCCCACTTCTGCTTTTTACAGATCGGTAACAGGGCCCGGCATATTGCGGTTTTGTTTTGCCAAAAAGGAAAAAACCATTCATAAAGCGCTGGATATACTATGCAGGATTTAAAGGTTACCATCATCCAGGCCGATATCATTTGGGAAGACCCGGTTGCAAATTTGACCGAATTTGAAAAAAAAATTGATTCCATCGTTGAACCGACCGATTTGATAATACTGCCGGAGATGTTTAGCACGGGTTTTACAATGAACGCAGCGGTCTTAGCGCAAAGACCGGATGGGCCCGCTCTGCAATGGATGCGCAAAATGGCGGTAAAAAAAAGATGCGCTTTGATGGGCAGTTTGATCATCGAAGAAGACACAAAATATTATAATCGGTTTTATTGTGTTTTTGCGGATGGAAAAACGGCTTATTATGATAAGCGTCATTTATTTCGTATGGCCGGGGAGCATAATATATACAGCTCCGGTAAAATCAGACGAACGGTCCGTATAAAGGATTGGAAGATTGGTCTGTTTGTTTGTTACGATCTGCGCTTTCCGGTTTGGTCACGGGTTGTAAACCGGGAATGTGACGCCCTGGTATTTGTTGCCAATTGGCCGATGCGCCGGGTCAGCCATTGGCAGTTGCTGTTAAAGGCACGGGCCGTGGAAAACCAGGCGTTTTGTATCGGTGTAAATCGTGTTGGCCGCGATGGCCTGGGCATTGATTACAGAGGGGATTCTGCCATAATCGATCCATTGGGCATGGAAATAATCGCACTGCCGGACGGGGAAGCAACCCGTACAGGAAAACTTTCGGCAATGCAACTTCAGCGCTTTAGGGAGAAATTCCCGGCCTGGATGGACAGTGATATATTTAATATTAAAGAGTAATCATGGTTAATTTTATAGAAGAAGTTCAAAATAACGGTCGGTTCCACATGCAAGACGCCTCCAATCAGCCACAGGCTTTAAATATTTCACGCGCCGAAGCGCAGCTCGTCTTGTCCGAGTCTGCAAAAAGTGATTTGTTTGAAAACGATCAATTAAAGAAGAGCATCGAAACCGCCGCATTAATCGCAGGTACACAATCGGCCAAACGTGCCCATGAAATTATTCCCATGCACCATCAAAATGTGTTGAGTTGGATCGAGATGGAATTTGAGGTAGAAAAAGACAGTATCCACATCGTATCTACCATAAAAGCCGTCGGTCGTTCCGGGCTGGAAATGGAAGCCCTATCCGCCGTTTCGGTTGCGGCCCTCACTCTTATCGATTTTTGTAGCATGCCCGAGGGGGTAACGCTGCAGAACACCCGGGTATTACCTCTGCCCCAAAAACAAAAACCATTATCAATTTCCACCCAGTTGGATGTTGGTATTCTGGTTATATCGGACAGGATTATCGCCGGTTTGGCCGATGATGAGGCGGGTCAGGTTTATCGCAAAGGTTTTGCCTCCGTGGGATGTGGTACAAAAAATTACAGCATTATTTCCAATGATTCCGATAAGCTGATTGAAAAAATACAGGAATGGCTGGAACTGGATGTGGATCTGATCATTACCATTGGCGGCAATGGCGTTGGTCAACGCGATGTTACCCTGGCAGCCCTTGAACCTTTTTTCGATTTTCGGCTGGAAGGTGTGGAGCAGTCTCTTTACAATATTGCCCGTATCAATCACAGCGGATTTTTTTATAACCGTCTCGCCGCGGGCAAAATAGGTAAATCCATCGTTTTATGTTTGCCCATCGATGTACAAATGGCCCAGGATACCCTTACCGTACTGGCCCCGAACATCCATCGGATTTTTGAAATCTAATTAATACCCGCGATTCTCTCTCCATCGTATTAAATGGTTTTTCCAAAATTATTCGCTATAAAACAGGAAATTCCTGTTCTTATCCTTACTTAGCAGATTTAATCACTTTTATTACTGGTTTAACTTTCGTAATTTTTCGCCTGAACTTAGTATTTTGGAGATTTTATGAAAAAATTTATTCGTATTGCCAGCGGACAGGGCTACTGGGGCGACCGCTTTGACGCCCCCATCGATCAGGTGCGTGAAGGCGATGTTGATTATCTTGTGATGGATTACCTCGCTGAGGTTACCATGTCCATTATGCAAAAACAAAAAATGCGCAACCCCAATCTTGGTTATGCCAAGGATTTTATACCCTTGATGGAGCAATTGCTGCCCCTGCTTGTGGAAAAAAATGTCACATTGATCACCAATGCCGGCGGTGTGAACCCAGTGGCATGCATGCTTGCCGTGCGCGAAGTGGCGGAAAAAAAAGGATTGACCGGGGTCAAGATTGCCGCGGTTTATGGGGACGATATCCTTGGGCAGCTTGATTCCATGATCGCTTCCGGTCATGATATGAACAATATGGAAACCGGCGAAAAACTAAGCACGGTGCGTAAACAGGTTTCCAGCGCCAACGTCTATTTTGGCGCGCGGCCCGTGGTGGATGCACTCGAACAAGGCGCCCAGGTCATCGTTACCGGACGGGTTACCGATACCGGGATCACCCTGGCCCCGATGATCCATGAGTTTGGCTGGAAATGGGACGATTGGGACAAACTTGCCGCGGGTGTTATCGGTGGCCATATAAACGAATGCGGGGCACAGGGCAGCGGCGGGAATTTTTTTGCAGGATGGAAAGATGTGCCGAATATGGAACGTATCGGTTTCCCTATTGTGGAAGCGTATCCCGACGGACATCTTGTGATCACCAAACATGAATCGTTGGGCGGATTGGTAAGCGAACAGACCATCAAGGAACAACTGTTGTACGAGCTTGGTAACCCGAAAGAATATATCACCCCGGATTGTGTGGCCGATTTCAGCAGTATTCAGTTGAAACAGGAAGGCCCGGACCGGGTACGGGTATTCGGCATAAAGGGCACACCCGATACCCCATTTTATAAAGTTTCCATATCCTATTTTGACGGATATACCTCTATTGGAACGCTGACCTATACCTGGCCCGAAGCCTTACAAAAGGCACAAAAAGCCGATGAAATTATCCGGAAACGTTTGGAGTACCTGAAGCTGACATTTGACGATGTCTATTCGGAGTATATCGGTTATAATGCCTGTGGCGGCGATACAGCCCCGCCCATACCCGATCCCAATGAAGTAATGTTGTCCATCGGTGTGCGCGGTCATAATTTTCGTGATATGAACAAATTTTCCCGTGAAGTGATCCCCCTGGTCCTGACCGGCCCGCCAACGGTCACCGGTTTTGGCGGGGGGCGCCCAAAGGTCCGCGAAGTGATTGCCTACTGGCCGGCCCTGTTGGATAAGAAAACTGTCAACCCAAAGGTCCTGACCATTGAAGTGATCTGATCCCCTGTAAAAGAAAGGAATTTTAAAAATGAAAAAAGTTCAATTGGTAAAGCTGGCCCATGCCCGCTCCGGTGACAAAGGGGATACGGCCAATGTCGGTGTAATTGCTTTAAAGCCTGAATATTTTCCCATCATCCGTGAGCAACTAACCGCGGAAAAGGTAAAGGTGCACTTTGGCCGCAATGTAAAAGGCCGGGTGGAACGTTTTGAGTTGCCCAACTTAGGCGCCCTAAACTTTTTATTACATAATGCGCTTGGTGGCGGCGGCACGCTTACCCTAAAACACGACGCCCAGGGTAAGGTGGTAAGCGCAAATATCCTGCGTATGTATATCGATGCTCCCGATGACTTAAAGGTTTAATAATGGAATTTTTTAGAATCGCCGATATACGGACGTCGGAGGAAGAACTGCAACAGAAAATAACCATTGGCACGCTGGACGCTTTTTGCGCATCCATCGAAGAAGTTTTTGAAGATAAAGGCGCCACCGGCAGGGCATACACGCTCTGGGGCGATTTCCGTATTAATCGCGAACCGATCAAAGGCGGCGTCCGTTTTACCTTCCCCGAATGCCCAAATATGCTGGCCTGGACCGTGACCACCGGTTACGACCCTGCACCGGAAAGTGTGCTTTTCCATTGCACCATCGCCCGGCCCACGCACGACCCGGATTTTGTGGAGTCGCTGGATGAGTTTGCCGATGACTGGCAAAAAGGTCTGCAAAACGGCTGGTCCTCAATATGATAGATCAAAAAATTCGTTTGTTGTCATGGAATGTAAACGGCATCCGTGCGGCCGCACGTAAGGGTTTTAGTGAGTGGTTTAATAATAATGGCACGCAGGTGCTGTGCCTGCAGGAAGTAAAAGCCACTGCCGACCAGGGTTTATCTGCACTTGACTTAGGCCCATCGATCCATGTGGATTGGAATGACGCCCGTAGCAAAGCCGGGTATTCCGGGGTGGCGACCCTCTCGCGGATAAAACCGCTAAACACCGAAAGCGCTTTTGGCGATGAAGAACTGGACCGCGAAGGTCGCATATTGGTTCAGGAATACGAAACCTTTTTTTTATATAACCTTTATTTTCCCAATAGTCAGCATAGCCATGCCCGCTTGCCATACAAACTGCAATTTAACCGGGCGGTTTTAAAGCATGCTCAAAACAAGAGTAAAACCGGGAAGGCCATACTTATTTGCGGTGATTTTAATGTGGCCCATAAAGAAATTGATTTGAAAAACCCCAAAACAAATACCGATAACCCCGGGTTTTTACCGGAGGAGCGCGCCTGGATGGATGAAATTCTTGATGCGGGTTTTGTCGATACCTTTCGCCACTTTGATCCCTCCCTGGAAAAATACAGTTGGTGGTCTTATCGCGTAAATGCCAGGGCTCGAAATATCGGCTGGCGTATCGATTATTTTCTTATCGATAAAGAACATATCCCCATGCTCACGGATGCGTTTATACTGAATGAAGTTATGGGGTCTGATCATTGCCCGGTGGGAATCGAGCTCCGGCCGTAATTGCTCTGTAGAAATATAATTTCATTGGTCTTATTTGGCTTAAAAAACGTCTGATTTTTGCTTTGGATAGTCAAGTATGACCTGTGTCACCATCGCCCTTTTTGCGCTGTGTACATTTATCGTTCTTGATTTACTCATTTTTTTTAAAACCCATACGAATATAGATAAGACCCGATTTTTAAAATCAATTCAGGAGAAATAAATGTTAAAGCGATACAGCTTACTCTTTATGATGAGCGCGCTGCTTGTCCAGTGCCAGTTACCGAGCCCTGCGGATATTGTTCCGCCGTTTGCATTGGTGGTGTACCCCTTTGGAGGCGCGGTCGTTTCCAGTAATATTAAAGTACGTCTCGAAGCCAGTGACAATAATAGCATCACCGAGGCGTGGATTTATTTGGATGGACAGTTTATAGATAAGACATCGAGCAAGCCGTATCTGATTGATTTGGATATCACAGGTTATAAGGATAACCTGAGCCATATCATTCAGGCTGCGGCCTCGGATGACGCCGGGAATATCGGCTATTCGGCGCCGGTTATTTTTATCATTGCCGATTCACCGGACATCATCTTTCCAAAGGTGAGTATTCTTAATCCCACCTCTGGACAAACTGTGGAAAAAACCGTGCACATTGTGGCGCTTGCCGAAGATGAGCGTTCGGTCCAGCAAGTGGATTTTTATGTGGACGGCGAGAAAGAAGGGCAAAGCAGTACCGAGCCTTACAGCTTTGACTGGAATACCGATACCTATCCGGATTCGACCAATCATACCATTTATGCCAGGGCAACCGATGGTGGAAACAATACAACGACCTCCGGCGTGGTGACGGTTACCATTTTACGTTCTGCGGATAAAACCCCGCCGACGGTTGTAACCCTGTACCCGATTGCCGGTTCCACCGTAACAGGCACCGTAAATGTTGCCGCCGATGTACAGGACAATGTGGGCGTGGCCCGCGTTGAGTTTTATGTGGACGGTGTTTTACAGAGTGGCGCAACCGATACCGCGGCGCCATGGGGTTTTGCCTGGGATACAACGCCACAGGCCGATGGCGGAACACACAGTTTGTATATCAAAGCCTATGATGGCTCCGGAAATGCAGGCACCTCCGGCCTTACGGTGGTAACCGTAAACTAAAATTTTAGTAACAAAAAAAGCCCCGTTGGCAACAGCGGGGCTTTTTTTATGGTCAGTGTTTGCTTTTTTGTCACCCTCCCTCACACCTTATCGTTATAAATATTTTTTAGTTTTTTTACGCATAAATATTTTAACCATATATTCGATTAAATATATAATTTACCATTGATAATACTTCAATTGTTTAATAGTTTAGCTTGTAAATAATTAAGGGTGTATCGTTATGGCGACACAGGCAGAACTAAAGAAAAAAATGGCGGATCTTATTTTTACGCTGCGCCAAAGATGTGCTACAAAAGACATGTATTTCGTGCATGAATTCGGGATTACCATTGCCGAGTATAATTGTATGGTGCTTTTCTTTTCACGCGCGAGCTATGGCGTAAAAGATTTGGCCCACGCGCTGGACATCACGCCCGGTGGCGTTACCCGCATCATAACCTCGCTGGAAAAGAAAAATATAATCCGGCGGAAAATATCCATCGAAGACCGCCGCAACATCAATGTTTCCCTGACGCGCAAAGGACAACAAATGGTTGACGGCCTGCGCACAGCCTCCGAGGAAATCCATGGGAAAATCCTAAAAAAAATCGATGCGCCCTTCCGCGGACCGGTTATTGAGGCGCTTGGGCATTTGACAGATGGCCTCGACGCCTGGATTGCAGAGCATAATAAAAGTAAAAAACCCCATAAACTTTGATCTACGGGGTTTTCATTTTCATACGGTATTTATTGTTTACTGCGGAATGGGCAGACCGTCCATACTTTTAACCGATTCCTTTACTTCGTCCTCGGACATATAGTGGTCTTCCAGATCACCGGCAAAATATTTTTCATAACCGAGCAGGTCCATCAGCCCATGACCGGAAAGATTAAATACGATCACCTTTTCCTTGCCTTCTTCCTTGGCTTTTAAGGCTTCCTGTATGGTGGCGGCGATGGCGTGGCTGGTTTCCGGCGCAACGATAATCCCTTCGCTGCGGGCAAACATTACCGCGGCCTTATAGCATTCAATTTGACCGATGGCCCGCGGTGCGATCAGACCGTCTTTTGCCGCGGCGCTGACCAATGGCGCCATGCCATGATAACGCAGGCCTCCGGCATGGATGGGCGGTGGGATAAACTTATGCCCCAATGAGTACATCGGCATCAGAGGCGTCATCTCGCCGGTGTCGCCAAAATCGTAAGCAAAGGGTCCCTTGGTAAGAGTGGGGCAGGATGCCGGTTCCACAGGGATGATATCGATGTCAGCGCCTTCGATTTTGTCTTTTACAAAAGGGAAAGCCAGACCGGCAAAATTACTGCCGCCGCCTGCGCAGCCGATTACTACATCTACTTTCTTCTCATTTGCCTTCGCCAATTGTTTTTGCGTTTCTAAACCGATGATGGTTTGATGCAACATGACGTGGTTCAGCACACTGCCCAGGGCGTAACGGGTTTTGCCCGTGGGATCGGTTACGGCTGCTTCCACCGCTTCGGTGATGGCAATGCCCAGGCTGCCGGGGGTATCCGGGGTTTCGGCCAAAACTTTGCGTCCGAATTGTGTGGTATCGCTGGGACTGGGGATACAGGTGCCGCCCCAGGTTTGCATCATCACTTTGCGGAAAGGTTTTTGGTCAAAGCTGATACGCACCATATAGACTTTACATTCCAGCCCCACCAGGGAGCTGGCAAAGGAAAGCGCGCTGCCCCACTGACCGGCGCCGGTTTCCGTGGTAAGCCGTTCGATACCAAATTGTTTGTTGTACCAGGCCTGCGGGATAGCCGTGTTGGGTTTATGGCTCCCAGCGGGAGAGACACTTTCGTTTTTAAAATATATTCTTGCCGGTGTGCCCAGCGCTTTTTCCAGCCCGTATGCCCGATGCAGCGGCGATGGCCGCCAGCGGAATAAGAGCGCGCGGACTTCTTCCGGTATATCGATCCAGCGCTCGGAACTGACTTCCTGTTCGATCAGGTTCATCGGGAAGACGGGCGCCAGCATATCCGGTGAAACCGGCTTGCCATCGGGGCCGAGTGGCGGTTGCATCGGCGTTGGCAGATCGGCTGCAAGATTATACCATTGTTTTGGCATATCCTCTTCGCTTAATAAAATTCGGTTGGCCATGTTTTACTCCT
>CAYWBI010000099.1:0-14202 GCA_964456445.1 uncultured Calditrichaceae bacterium | reverse complement strand
TGTAGCTCAATTGGCTAGAGCACCGGTCTCCAAAACCGGGGGTTGGGGGTTCGAGTCCCTCCAGGCCTGCTTTTTAAAACAACTATGAAGGTATTATGTTCGATAAAATACAGCAATTTTTAGATAATGTACAGCGGGAGATGTCCAAAGTGTCATGGCCCACAAAGGATGAGCTATTAAATTCATCGGTTATTGTTGTTGTGGTGACAATACTGTTTACGGCTTTCATCTTTTTCTCGGATTTTATTATTTCAAAAATTGTAGAATTATTTTATTAAATCGGGAGCTTTCCTGGTGTCAGAAAAAAAATGGTATGCCTTGCGCATATTTTCGGGAAAAGAAGCAAAGGTAAAAGCTCATCTTGAAAGTGAAGTAGAGCTGCAGAATGTTGCCGACCGTATTGGTCGGATAATCATTCCGTCCGAGAATATCATTGAGATGAAAGACGGTAAAAAGCGGGTTAAAAACAAAGTTTTTTTTCCGGGATACATGATGATCGAAATGGTATTGGATAACCAAACAAAACATACGGTTATAAATACGCCTGGAATTATAAATTTTGTTGGGCCCCGCAACGAGCCCGTGCCCTTGCGCCCATCGGAAGTACAAAGTGTACTCAGTAAAATAGAAAGAAGCCATGAGAAGGAAGTTAAGGGAAAAGTGGATATCCCCTTTTCCGTTGGCGATGCGATCAAGGTTGTCGATGGGCCCTTTAATGATTTTAGTGGGTTCGTGGAGGAAATAAACGAAGAGAAGAACAAGGTAAAAGTAAATATAAGCATATTTGGACGGCCCACGCCCGTTGAGCTGGACTTTTTGCAAATAGCACTGGAAAAATAAATCATTTTGTTGAGGTCTTAAAAAATGGCAAAAAAAGAAATTGCTAAAATAAAACTACAATTACCTGCAGGTCAGGCAAAACCAGCGCCGCCGGTAGGCCCTGCTTTGGGGCAACATGGTGTAAACCTTATGGAATTTTGTAAGGCTTACAACGCTAAAACCCAGGATAAAGCAGGCTTGATTATTCCGGTAGAGATCACCGTTTATGCGGACCGTTCTTTTACCTTTATAACAAAAACGCCTCCCGCTGCCATTCTGTTATTAAAAGAGTCCGGACTGGATAAAGGATCGGCCATCCCCAACTTAACAAAAGTTGGTAAGGTCACCCCTGATCAGGTACGGAAAATTGCTGAACTTAAGATGCCGGATTTGAATGCCGCAAATATCGAATCGGCCATGCGAATGATAGAGGGTACTGCCCGTAGTATGGGAATTGTAGTTGAATAACAGTTTAAGAGGTTAGGATGAAGCGAAGTAAACGATATAGCGAAGCGTTTTCAAAGATAGATAGATTGACCCAGTATTCTGTGGAAGATGCGGTGAAGATATTAAAATCTTTGCCATCGGCAAAATTTGATGAGACCGTGGAACTTTCCATGCGTCTTGGGGTTGACCCGCGACACGCAGACCAAATGGTTCGCGGTACGGTTGCGCTGCCTCATGGCACCGGAAAAACCGTGCGTATCCTTGTTTTGACAAAGGGCGAAAAAGTTGATCAAGCTCTTGATGCAGGGGCCGACTATGCCGGACTTGAGGAATACGTTCAAAAAATCAACAAAGGATGGCTGGATTTTGATGTTATCGTGGCGTCTCCTGATGTGATGCGGGATGTGGGAAAGCTTGGCCGCATTTTGGGTGCGCGTGGTTTGATGCCAAACCCAAAGAGTGGAACGGTAACGCCGGATGTCGCCTCCGCCGTTAAGGAGATTAAGGCCGGTAAAATAGATTTTAGAGTGGATAAAACAGGTATTGTTCATTCAGGTATAGCAAAGTTATCTTTCGACGAAGGTAACATTGTCGATAACATTCAGGCCTTTGTAAAGATGATCCTGAAGTTAAAGCCCGCCTCGGCTAAAGGCATCTACTTGAAGTCCATCTCTTTATCCAGTACGATGGGGCCGGGACTGTTTCTGGAAACAAGCTCATCGAGTTATACAATTTAATAAACTGACAGGACAAGAAAATGCCTACAGCAGAAAAAGCCGCAATTGTTGAAGAATACACGGATAAGTTTAAAAAGGCCAACGCCATCTATATCGCCAATTATAGCGGAATCGATGTGGCGACGGTTACGGAGGTCCGTAAAAAATTCCGGGAAAGCGAAGTCGAATATAAGGTTTTGAAAAACCGTCTTGCCAAATTGGCCATGCACAATGCAAACGTCACCGATATGGATGAATTCCTAAGTGGCGTAAATGCATTTGTAATTGGATATGACGACCCCGTGTTACCGGCCAAAATATTTGAAGAGATTAATAAAAAAAATGAATTACTGGAAGTAAAAGCCGTGTTGTTCGAAGGCAAGGTTTTCGCGGGTGAACATGCGAAGGCAATTGCAAAACTGCCAACACGTGACGCTTTAATGAGCCAGTTACTTGGCATGTTGCAACAACCCATGCAAAAACTTGCCGCTACTTTGCAATCACCGTTACAAAAAGTCGTTGGTGCATTAAATGCGCTAAAAGATAAAAAAGCATAGAAAATAACTAAATCTTTATTGGAGGAAAACTAAAATGGCTGATATTACACGTGATGATGTTCTTGCTTATCTTGAAAAAGCAAACATGCTCGAAATATCTGATTTAATTAAAAACATTGAAGATAAATTTGGTGTTACCGCCGCCGCTCCCGTAGCCGTTGCTGCCGGACCTGTAGCCGGCGCCGACGAAGCCGCTGCCGAGGAACAAACAGAATTTAGTGTTATGTTGCTTGCTGCCGGGGATAAGAAAATCCAGGTGATCAAAGTTGTTCGCGGCCTTACCGGTTTAGGCTTAAAAGAAGCCAAGCAATTGGTGGATGAAGCCCCTAAAGCCGTAAAAGAAGCCGTATCTAAAGCAGAAGCTGAAGATGTTCAGAAACAACTTGAAGAAGTTGGCGCATCCGTCGAAGTAAAATAATTTTTTTTGATGGTAGCATTAATCTGAGTAAAAAAAACCAAAGGATTCTCTTTGAGTACACAAAAAACTGTGAAACGCGAAAGTTTCATGCGGATCCCTTCGGCTTTGGAATATCCTAATTTATTAGAGATTCAGGTGAAATCATTTGAATCTTTTATGCAATTGGGACGCGCGGCCGATAACCGAAAAAATGAAGGCCTGCAAGCTGTTTTTAATAGTATTTTCCCTATTAACGATAGTGGAGGAAAACTTGAACTGCAATATGTGGGGTATTACACCGATGAACCAAAGTACAATATTCGGGAATGCCAGGCACGTGGCGTAAGTTATGCTGTTCCTATAAAGGCCAAAATGCGTCTTGCAATAAAAGATTCTACCGGTGAAACGGAAAATTTCACTGAATTTATTGAGCAGGATGTATATCTTGGCAATATGCCTTTTATGAGCAAACGCGGGACTTTCGTTATAAACGGCGCCGAGCGGGTTATCGTTAGCCAATTACACCGTTCCCCGGGTGTTTTCTTTTCGGAATCCATTCACCCTAACGGCACACATCTATTCTCTGCCCGGATCATACCTTTCCGTGGTTCATGGGTGGAATTTACAACCGACGTGAATGACGTTATGTATGTCTATATCGACCGGAAAAAGAAATTCCCGGTTACGATGTTGCTGCGTGCTATCGGATTTAGTACAAATGAAGATATTATAGAATTATTTGGTATTTCCGATAAGGTCAAGGTTAATGTCAAAACAATGCCTGTGCTTATCGGGCAAATGTTGGCGTCCGACGTGATCGATAAAAAAACCGGCGAGATTATTATTGAGCAGGGCAAGGATATCAGCGAAGAAATCTTTGAACAATTTCTCGAGCTTGGTGTAAAGGAAGTAAAAATTGTAAAACCGGGTGATTTAAACGCGCCCAATGTGATACTGAATACGTTGCGCAAGGATAGCACAGATAATGATAGTGACTCCATTGAAGCCATCTATCGTCAGTTGCGTTCCGGTGAGCCACCGGATATAGAAACCGCGCGTGCCTTGATAGAGCGTATGTTTTTTAATGAAAAACGCTATGATATGGGCGCCGTTGGACGTTACCGCATAAATAAAAAACTTCACCTGGATATCCCTTATGATACAACGGTGTTGACCCGCGAAGATATGACCTCGATAATAAACTATCTGTTGGCATTACGTAATGGTACACGTACAACAGATGATATCGATCACCTGGGAAACCGGCGTGTACGTACGGTCGGTGAACAATTGGCCGCGCAATTTAGCCTTGGGTTGTCACGTATGGCACGTACAATCAAGGAACGCATGAATATTGGCGATTCTGATAAGCTTACGCCTCAGGACCTCGTAAATGCACGTACCATCTCATCGGTCATAAATACGTTTTTTGGCACATCGCAATTATCGCAGTTTATGGATCAAACAAACCCACTTTCGGAAATGACCCATAAACGGCGCCTCTCTGCGCTTGGGCCGGGCGGTTTAACAAGAGAAAGGGCCGGTTTTGAAGTACGTGACGTTCATTATACGCACTATGGCCGTTTATGCCCGATCGAAACACCTGAAGGCCCAAATATTGGTTTGATATCATCGCTGTGTGTACATGCCAAGATCAACCGTTTTGGGTTTATTGAAACACCTTACCGCAAGGTGAAAAAAGGGGTGGTAACAAAGGAAATAGAATTTCTATCGGCAACGGAAGAAGATGATTATACAATTGCCCAGGTAAATGCGCCCATTGAAACTAACGGAAAATTTATCAATGACAAAATAAAAGCCCGTACAAAGGGCGATTTTCCTGTAGTGGCCCCGGCGGCGGTGGACTATATGGATGTCGCTACCAACCAAATCGTTTCTCCGGCGGCGTCATTGATACCATTTCTGGAGCATGATGATGCAAACCGTGCTTTGATGGGGTCCAACATGCAGCGTCAGGGCGTGCCACTGCTTATTCCTGAATCCCCCATTGTTGGAACGGGAATGGAAGAAAAGGTAGCGCATGATTCCGGTACGCTTATCCTCGCGGGGCATGATGGTGAAATAGCAAGTGTTGACGCCAATAAAATTGTTTTAAAATTAAAAGACCCTATAAGGGCCACAACCGGTAAAGAACGTCTTTTGGATGATATTACCGAGGAAACCTACTACCTGCGCAAATTTAACCGGACCAACCAGGACACCTGTATAAACCAGCGTCCACTGGTCGTACAAGGTGACAAGGTTAAAAAAGGCGCCGTCCTTTCGGACGGCTGTGCTACGGATCAGGGGGAACTGGCGCTTGGCCGCAATGTGCTGGTGGCTTTTATGCCCTGGATGGGATACAACTTTGAGGATGCCATCATTATGAGCGAGCGTATTGTTCGTGATGATGTTTATACCTCTATCCACATCGAAGAATTTGAACTGCAGGTTCGGGACACTAAACGGGGTGAAGAAGAGCTTACACGTGAAATACCAAATGTAAGTGAAGAAGCAACAAAAGATTTAGATGAAAACGGTGTTATCCGCGTCGGGGCGGAAGTCCGGGCCGGGGATATTATCATCGGTAAGGTCACGCCAAAGGGCGAAACGGACCCAACGCCGGAGGAAAAGCTTTTAAAAGCTATATTTGGCTCAAAAGCCGGTGATGTAAAAGACGCCTCGCTAAAAGCACACCCCGGGATGAAGGGGGTCGTTATTGCCACTTGGCTGTTTTCCCGCAAGAAAAAAGACCCGGATACCCGTAAAGAAGAGAAAGAATTAATCGAGCGGCTCGAACGGGAGGCCGATTTTAAACGTGATCATTTGGTCGAAAAATTAGCGCAAAACCTGTCGTTGCATTTTAATGGAATGGCTTCAAATGCAATTAAGTTTGTTGATGGTAAAGTAGCCATAAAGGCCAAACAAAAAATTGCGGAAGATACATTTTCACAAATCGATGTCCGTACCCTGGACATAAATTCAACATGGTTTGATGACGACCCTAAAAACACTTTTGTCCGGCAAATTTATGCAGATTACCGTCAGGTGTTGATGGATATTGATAATGAGCTAAAACGGGAAAAACATAAAGTAATGGTTGGCGACGAGTTGCCTCCCGGCATCGTACAGTTGGCCAAGGTTTATGTTGCTAAAAAACGTAAATTATCCGTTGGTGATAAAATGGCCGGGCGCCATGGAAACAAAGGGGTTGTATCCCGAATCGTACCCATGGAAGATATGCCTTTCCTAAAAGACGGAACCCCTGTAGATATTATCCTGAACCCATTAGGCGTACCTTCGCGTATGAACATCGGGCAAATTTTTGAAACCACCCTTGGCTGGGCGGGGGCAAAATTAGGGAAAAAATATGCGACCCCGGTTTTTGACGGCGCATCCATGGACGACATTGTTAAAGAATTGGAAAAAGCCGAATTGCCAATAAGTGGTAAGGTGGCGCTTTATGATGGACAAACCGGTGAAAAGTTTCATCAGGATGTTACGGTTGGCATGATCTATATGTTAAAGCTTGCCCACCTGGTTGATGATAAAATCCATGCACGTTCAATCGGGCCTTATTCCTTGATCACTCAGCAACCTCTTGGCGGTAAAGCCCAATTTGGTGGTCAAAGGTTTGGTGAAATGGAAGTATGGGCGCTTGAAGCATATGGCGCAGCTTATACTTTGCAAGAGGTTCTGACGGTTAAGAGTGATGACGTAACCGGACGGTCTAAAACTTATGAAGCGCTCGTAAAGGGAGAAAATCTCCCCAATGCGGGCATACCCGAGTCGTTTAACGTGCTTGTACGCGAATTACAGGGCCTTGGTTTAAAAATAAGGCTCGAGTAGGAGGATCGTACAATAGAAATATTTTAAAAATGTTTCTTTAAAAGGAGCAAGACTTTGCATATAAAAAGAAGCCCAAACAAATTTAATAAAATTATTATCAGCGTTGCCTCTCCGAATGATATACTGGAACAATCATTTGGGGAAGTAAGCAAGCCTGAAACTATCAATTACAGATCGTTCAAGCCCGAAAAAGACGGGCTTTTTTGTGAAAAGATATTTGGGCCGGTAAAAGATTGGGAATGCCATTGCGGTAAATATAAACGAATCCGCTATAAGGGAATCATCTGCGACCGTTGCGGTGTGGAAGTAACCCAAAAATCCGTTCGGCGCGAACGGATGGGACATATTTCACTCGCCGTGCCGGTTGTACATATTTGGTTTTTCCGCTCTTTGCCTTCAAAAATAGGATATTTGCTCAATATCTCACCAAAAGAGCTTGAACGCATCATTTATTACGAAAGTTATGTTGTTGTCAATCCCGGGCAAAGTGATCTGAAATTTAAAGAACTCATAAACGAAGAAGAGTACTTTAATCAGTTAGACGCCCACGGGGAAAGCAATGATGAGCTGGATGATGAAGACCCGAAAAAATTTATTGCAAAAATTGGCGGGGAAGCTATTTATCAACTCTTAAAAATGATAAATATTGAAGAATCGGCCATCGAGTTACGTAAAGCGGTAAAAACAGAAACTTCGGTACAAAAGCGGATGGATGCTTTAAAACGCTTAAAGGTAATGGAAGCTTTTCGTGTAAAAGAAAAAAACACAGAATATCGAAATAAACCGGAATGGATGGTTATGGATGTAATACCTGTCATCCCACCGGAATTAAGGCCACTTGTACCGTTGGAAGGCGGTCGTTTTGCAACCAGTGATTTGAACGATTTGTACCGACGGGTCATCATCCGTAATAACCGTCTTAAAAAATTGTTGGAAATCCGCGCGCCGGAAGTGATCCTGCGTAATGAAAAACGGATGTTACAGGAATCCGTTGATTCATTGTTGGATAATTCAAAGCGTTCCGCCGCCATGCGCTCCGATGGCGACCGTCCGTTAAAATCTTTGTCAGACATGCTCAAGGGCAAGCAGGGGCGTTTCCGCCAAAACCTGTTAGGTAAGCGCGTTGACTATTCCGGCCGTTCGGTTATTGTTGTTGGCCCGACATTAAAGCTGCATGAATGCGGTTTGCCAAAAGACATGGCCATCGAACTTTTCAAGCCGTTTCTAATACGTAAATTAGTGGAACGTCGTTATGTAAAAACCGTCAAGAGCGCTAAAAAACTGGTTGAACGCCGCGGCCCGGAAGTTTGGGATATCTTAGAAGAAATAATCGAAGATCATCCGGTTTTGTTAAACCGCGCACCTACATTGCACAGGCTTGGTATTCAGGCCTTTCAACCGGTACTCATCGAAGGCAAGGCTATCCGCCTGCACCCCTTGGTTTGTGCCGCGTTTAATGCCGACTTTGATGGTGACCAAATGGCCGTCCACCTGCCGCTTTCTTACGAAGCGCAGGTAGAAACCAAAATGCTTATGCTGGCCAGCCATAATATCTTGTCCCCTGCCAATGGTAAACCAATTACCGTTCCCAGTCAGGATATCGTATTAGGGTGCTACTATTTAACAAAGATGCGGGCCGGTGAAGAAGGCGAGGGTATGATTTTTTCCTCACCTAAGGAATTAATTTTTGCTTATGATTCCGGCAAAGTAGGCTTACATGCTAAGATAAAAATCCGTTATCTGGGTAAGATGGCAGAAACCACAACAGGCCGTGTTATTTTTAATGAAATTGTACCGGATGAAGTTGGTTTTATAAATACAATCTTATCTAAAAAAGCTATTTCAGCCATTATTTCACAAATTTACCACGTATGTGGAAACAAGGTAACGGCTGAATTTTTGGATAACCTTAAACAACTGGGTTTTATAAACGCCATGCGTGCAGGCGCTTCATTCGGATTGTCCGATATTGTAATACCGCCCGAGAAAACGGCTATTATACAGGAAGCCCAGGACGATGTCGATGAAATCGCTTCACAATATGAAATGGGTTTTATTACAGATGGCGAGCGCTATAATAAGGTTATCGACGTTTGGACCCGTACCACTTCGATGATTGCCGAGACGATGTTTCAAAAATTGAGGGCCAATCGCGATGGTTTTAATCCGCTTTACATGATGTCCGATTCCGGCGCACGTGGAAGCAAGGAGCAGATCCGCCAGTTGGCCGGTATGCGTGGCCTGATGGCCAAACCGCAAAAATCCATGAGCGGGCAAACAGGTGAAATTATCGAAAACCCGATAACCGCTAACTTCTTTGAAGGCTTATCCGTTATCGAATACTTTATTTCAACGCACGGCGCCCGTAAAGGTTTAGCCGATACGGCTTTAAAAACAGCGGATGCCGGTTATTTGACACGTCGCCTGGTTGATGTTGCACAGGATGTGATAATTACCCAAACCGATTGTGGCACCATTCTTGGTCTGGATATCAGCGCTATAAAAGAAGGCGAAGAAGTTATTGAACAGCTTAGCGAGCGGATTATGGGACGCACCGCCGCGTTGGAAATAACAGATCCGGTTACTAAAGAAGTCCTTTGTAAGCGAAACCAATTGATTCCTGAAGAATTGGCAATAAAAATTCAAATGGCAGGGATTGAAACGGTACGCGTACGGTCGGAACTTACCTGTGAAGCCAAGCAGGGTTTGTGCGCGCATTGTTATGGACAAAACCTGGCCACCGGAGATATGGTGCAAATTGGGGAAGCCGTTGGCGTAATGGCCGCACAAAGTATTGGTGAACCAGGTACACAGCTTACACTACGTACCTTTCATATTGGTGGTACGGCAGGCCATATTGCTTCAGAGCCAATTATTGAAGCAAAAGTCAGCGGTACCGTTAAAATGAACAATATAAAATCTGTGACCGATAAAAACAGAAATGAAGTTGTGACTTCCCGTAACGGAAAAGTTGAAATTCTGGATAAAGACAACCGGGTTATCGGCCAACATGGCGTTCCTTACGGTTCTGTTGTACGGGTAGAAAACGGCGACCAAATAAAAAAGGGCGATACCTTATATGAATGGGACCCCTTCTCGTCCGTGATCGTAGCCGATAAATCCGGTAAAGTAGAATTTAAAGACATCCTGGAGAACATCACCTATAAAGAGGAAATTGATGAGCAAACAGGACATAAACAACAGATAATGATTGAATCAAAAAACAAGAACCTCAACCCTCAGATGTACATTGTTAACAATGAGGGCGAGCGTATTGGTCAATTCATTATTCCTGTGAAGGCTCTTTTACAAATCAAGGACAAGGCCAAAATACACGAAGGCGACATACTGGTAAAAATGCCCAGGGATGTTGGTAAAACCCGGGATATTACCGGTGGTTTGCCACGCGTCGCAGAACTTTTTGAATCACGTCAGCCAAAACAACGCGCGGTTGTCACGGAAATCGATGGCTATGTAAAATTTGGCGACATCAAACGTGGTGTGCGCGAACTGCATGTTGAATCTGACATGGAAGCCAAAAAATACAAGGTATCACATGGTATTCATATCCTCGTTCATGAAGGCGACTGGGTTGAAGCCGGTGAGCGTTTGACCGATGGGGCGATATCTCCTGACGATATCCTTGCCATTAAAGGACCGGGTAAGGTTCAGGAATATCTTGTAAATGAGATTCAGGAAGTTTATCGTTTGCAGGGTGTAAAAATCAACGATAAACATATTGGTATCATTGTCCGTCAGATGTTACAAAAGGTTCGCGTCGGGGATTCGGGCGATACTAAATTTTTACAGGGCGACCGGGTACATAAAATAGAATTTATGGCAGAAAACCAGCGTGTTGCAACGAAAATTGTCATCGAAGAACCCGGAGACTCATTGTTTCTTGAAGGACAACTATCGGACAAGAAAACCGTTGATGCGATAAACAAAGACCTTAAGCGAAACAAAAGCAAGCAAGTGAAGTATCGTCCGGCCAGGCCTGCCAGTTTTAGCCCTTTGTTGTTAGGGATTACACAGGCCTCGCTGACCACGCGCAGCTTTATTTCCGCTGCATCCTTCCAGGAGACTACCCAGGTGCTTACCGATGCGGCGACAAGTGGAAAAGAAGACGATTTAATTGGTTTAAAAGAAAATGTAATCATGGGACATCTTATTCCAGCCGGTACCGGATTGAAGAAATACAATCGTCTTATGATGGACATAGATGAACCGGAAAAAACTGAGGAAGAGCCTGCTTCGGAAGAAGTTAGTGATCAATTAGAAAAAAGTGAATAATTTAATTGATTGATGATAAAGGGTTCCTTATATTAGCAATCTGCAACTTTTTGGAGGTTATGAAGTGCCAACAATTAATCAACTGATTCGTAAAGGTCGAAAATCAGTAGTTAAAAAGACAAAAGCGCCCGCATTGGGAAGTTGTCCACAAAAGCGGGGCGTATGTACCAGGGTTTATACAACAACCCCAAAAAAACCAAATTCCGCATTGCGTAAAGTTGCCCGTGTACGCTTGACAAATGCAATGGAAGTAACAGCCTATATTCCTGGCGAAGGGCACAATTTGCAGGAGCACTCCATTGTGCTTATCCGGGGCGGGCGTGTAAAAGATTTACCCGGTGTACGTTATCATATCGTACGCGGGGCATTGGATACAACTGGTGTTGATGATCGGACTCAAAGCCGGTCGAAATATGGAACAAAACGTCCTAAATCCTGATTGGACGAATAAAAAGATTGTGGAGTAGTTATGCCCAGAAGAAGAAGGCCTCAAAAAAGAGTGATTTTACCAGACCCAAAATATAAAGATTTGGTTGTGGCAAAATTTGTAAACGGAATGATGTATGACGGTAAAAAAAGTGTCGCCGAGAAAAGTTTTTATGACGCGTTGGATATCATCGAAAAAAAGCTTAAAAAAGAACCGCTTGCCGTTTTTAAGAAGGCAATGGAAACTGTGGCCCCATTACTTGAGGTGAAATCCCGTCGTGTTGGCGGCGCAACATACCAGGTTCCCGTGGAGGTCCGCGAGCTCCGGCGCCAGGCTTTGGCCATACGCTGGTTGGTGCGCTACTCACGCTTGAGAAATGAAAAAACAATGGCCGAGAAATTGGCCGGTGAATTTATGCAGGCATTTAAAAATGAAGGTGCCAGCGTTAAGAAGAAAGAAGATACCCATAAGATGGCCGAAGCCAATAAAGCTTTCGCTCATTTTAGATGGTAATTGAAGTAGGAAAAGATGGCGCAGAAAAAAGATATAGCTAAAATTAGAAACATTGGCATCATGGCCCACATTGATGCAGGCAAAACCACTACCACCGAAAGGGTATTGTATTATACCGGACGCTTGCACCGTATGGGAGAGGTGCATGAAGGTGGCGCCACAATGGACTGGATGGAACAGGAAAAAGAACGCGGGATAACCATTACCTCGGCTGCTACAACCGCTCATTGGAAAGGGTACGATATTAATATCATCGATACTCCAGGACATGTGGATTTTACAGTCGAAGTAGAACGTTCCTTACGTGTGTTAGATGGTGCAGTCGCATTGTTTTGTGCTGTCGGTGGTGTAGAGCCTCAGTCCGAAACGGTATGGCGCCAAGCCGATAAGTACTCCGTTCCAAGGCTGGCCTTCGTAAACAAAATGGACCGTGTTGGTGCAGATTATTACAACGTATTGAAAATGATAAAAGACCGTTTGGGCGCCACCGCCGTTCCTTTGCAGATCCCTGTTGGGGATGGAGAGTTATTCACTGGGTTGATTGATCTTGTCAAAATGAAAGCAGTTATCTATAACGAATCAACTTTGGGCGCAGAATGGGACGAGGGCGAAATACCGGCCGACCTGATGGAAAAAGCTGAAGAATATCGTAATAAAATCCTTGAAGCCGTTTCAGAGTATGATGAAGCTTTAATGGAAAAATACCTCGATGGTGACGAGATAAGCGAAGCTGAATTAAAATCCGCAATCCGAAAAGCAACAATCGATTTGAAAATTACACCTGTATTTTGTGGCTCCGCCTTTAAAAATAAAGGCGTTCAACGTCTTCTCGACGGTGTAGTGGATTTCTTGCCATCGCCTTATGATAAGGGTGAAGTGATGGGGATTAATCCACGGACAGATAAAGAAGCCGTACGTAAGCCATCTAATGATGAGCCGTTTGCAGGGCTTGCCTTTAAAGTAATGGTTGATCCCTTCGTAGGTCGTCTGACGTTCTTCAGGGTCTATTCAGGCGTATGTAAATCCGGATCTTATGTTTATAATTCCAATAGTGGGAAAAAAGAGCGTGTAGGACGCCTGTTGCAGATGCACGCCAATCACCGTGAAGATATAGAGATGGTTTCTACCGGTGATATTGCCGCCGTTGTCGGATTAAAAAATACGCGTACCGGTGATACACTTTGTGTTCAGGACAATCAAATTGTTCTTGAGTCAATGCAGTTCCCCGACCCGGTTATATCCGTGGCTGTGGAGCCAAAAACAAAGGTTGATCAGGAAAAACTAAGTCAGTCATTGGCAAAACTGAGTGAAGAAGACCCGACGTTCCACGTTCGTACGGATGTGGACACCGGCCAGACGATTATTAGTGGTATGGGCGAGTTGCACCTGGAAATTATTATCGATCGTTTATTACGCGAATTTAAAGTGGGTGCAAATGTTGGTAAGCCGCAAGTGGCCTACAAAGAGACAATCACCAAAAAGGTCGAAGCCGTAGGTAAGTTTGTGCGTCAGTCCGGTGGCCGCGGTCAATATGGGCATGTAGTTATTGAGCTGGAGCCCAACGAGCCGGGTAAAGGATTTGAGTTTGAAAATAAAATTGTTGGTGGAGCTGTTCCAAAAGAATATATCACTCCCGCCAGACAAGGTATGGAAGAAGCCCTAAAGAATGGTGTTCTTGCCGGGTACCCCATTGAAGATGTAAAAGTACGTATGTTTGATGGTTCCTTCCACGATGTGGATTCAAATGAGATGGCATTTAAAGTTGCCGGTTCTATGGCCATTCGTGAGGGTGTAAGAAAAGCAGGAGCTGTTTTACTGGAGCCTGTTTTTGCCATAGAAGTTGTTGTGCCTGAAGAATATATGGGCGACGTAATCGGCGACCTTAGTTCACGCCGTGGAAAAATCGATGGAATTTTACCACGTAAAGACGCACAGGTTATTAGTTCGCATGTGCCTTTAAGTGAAATGTTCGGTTATGCAACCACCTTGAGATCGCTTACACAGGGGCGGGCAATATATTCGATGCAGTTTGATCACTACGATCAGGTTCCTGCGGCGGTATCAAAAGAAATAATTGAAAAATATCAAAGTTCTGACAAGTAATATTGGAAATGTTCAAGGAGTCTAAAAATGGCTAAAGAAAAATTTGACAGAAGCAAACCCCATGTCAACATCGGTACAATC
>CAYWBI010000098.1:0-14633 GCA_964456445.1 uncultured Calditrichaceae bacterium | reverse complement strand
GTTCACTTTTGCCAGGGCGCTGCCCTTCGCTTTAATATTCTTCCCCGTTGGGGAAGCAAGGCATGCCACCAGGCCAAGTTTCGGTTTATCCTGTTGAATTGAATTCGCTCTTGATTTACGAACAAGGAACAACAATTCTCAGATTTCACTTCTGAAAAAGAAGTAAGATAATGGTTCAGGGACTTCCCCCATTAGCGACGGATTGATTTTGCATAATAAATACGTACTGCCATTAAAAGCAGATATATCGCGGCAAAAACAAACGGATAAAATATATCAGCTTTTACCAGCCACCAAAAATGTAAAATGGCCAGCAAGGCTATCACATAGACCAGCCGATGCAGCTTTATCCATTTTTTTCCAAGACGTCGGATCGATTTTTTTGTGGATGTAAATACAAGCGGCACTAACATCAACAGGGCGCTAAAACCGACTATAATATAGGGGCGTTTGGTCAGATCCTTTTTGATATCCGGCCAGATAAGAAATCGGTCCAGACCAAGATAGATTCCAAAATGGATAAGGGCATAAAAGAAAACAAACAATCCCAGCATGCGGCGAAAACGAATTATCTTGTTCCAACCAGTTATCTTGCGCAGCGGCGTCACCGACAGACTGGCCATTAAAAAAATCAAAGCCCATAGCCCCGTCAGGTGTTCCATTTTTTCAATGGGGTTGGCGCCGAGATTATCGGTCAGAACCCCATAAATTACATAGGCAAGTGGCAAGAGTGCCAGGATAAACAGAATTCCCCGTGATGTTTTCATTATTGCCCTATGCCCGGATGACTCAGCAAAGCCGACAGGCCATCGACCGAAAACTGTGGCAGACTACAGGCAAAATTACGACACACGTAACTGGTTATTTTGCCATCCTTCGGTGTTTTGCCCGCAACAAAGGATGCGCTGATAGCCGGGCCTTGTACCCCGTCAGGCAAAAACATCACCACTTTATTGGGGCGGTATTTATTGAATATGAGCTGGCGGTAGGCCGACACATCCGCGTCACTGGGATAAGCCACCAAAATTTCATCTGGTTTTTGCAGATAAAAATCGAGCGCGTTCATAAAACTGGCGAAGCCATAAGGATTGACATCAAATTGCCGGCCATAGGCCTTGAAGACATTTTCAGCCTTGTCCATAAAATCCGCTTTTTCGGTAAAAGAAAACAACCGTAAATTGTTCAGTGCCATAATACCCGTGCCCGATGGAATCGACTGATCGCTTTCTTCCTTCATACGCTTTAACAATTTTTCCTGATTGTCGGCCGCCATAAAATACCCTGCGCCGTTCGCATCCCAGAAATGTTGATTGGCTTTTTCGTTTAATTCAACCGCCCAGGCCAGCATGTCCGGATCGGACAGGGCCTCATACGCATCAATCAGTCCGGCCGTCATAAATGCATAGTCTTCGATAAAGCCATGATATTTGGCGCGGTCGTCCTTGTACGTGCGGAGCAGAACACCATCCTGATATATTTTGTTTTTATAAAGTTTTACGCTCTTACGTATTACCTCTGCATACACCGGCTTGTGGGTTATCTGATAGGCACGGGCAAAAGCCGAGAGCATCAACCCGTTCCAGGAACTTATTATTTTATCATCCAATGCGGGATGAATCCGTTTTTCACGAACAAGGCGTAATTTCTCTCTTGCCGAATCTATAACTTTTTCCGCATCTTTCAGGTCATAATCATTTTTTTCAGCAGCATCTTTTAAAGGCATGGCCACATGCAGGATATTGTGATCTTCAAAATTACCCTCTTTCGTCACCCCGAAATACATGCAAAACAATGCACCGTCTTTTGTGCCCAGGCTATCCATGATCTCTGCTTTATCCCAGACATAAAAAGTGCCTTCCTTGCCATCGCTGTCCGCATCATAGCTGCTGTAAAAACCGCCTTCCGGTGCGCTCATATCCCGCATGACAAACTGCAAGGTTTCCTCGGCAATATTTAAATAAAATGAATCACTGGTAAGCAGATAGGTATCCAGGTAAAGCTGAATCAACTGGGCATTATCATACAACATCTTCTCAAAATGGGGCACCAGCCAGCGTGCGTCCGTGCTGTACCGGGCAAATCCACCTCCAAGCTGATCGTAAATCCCGCCCTTTGCCATATGCTGCAAGGTATAGGTCGTCATATCAAGATATTCTTTGTCTCCACTGAGATTGTACTGGCGCAGAAAAAGATTAAAAACCTGGACAGCGGGAAATTTGGGCGCCCCACCGATACCGCCAAAACGGGGCTCGTAGGATTTTTCCAGTTGTTGGGCCGCCTTCTCAATTATGCCACGATCCGGGATGTGGCCTAATTCCTGTCCGCGTTGAGCCAAACGTTGATAGGCGTTGTCAACCTGGCCCAGGTTTTGTGCCAGCTTTGACTTTTGATTATGATAGTAATCGGCCATGGACAGCAAAATGCGTTTAAAACCGGGACGGCCGTAACGATTCTCCGGCGGGAAATATGTGCCCCCAAAAAAGGGCTTTTTATCCGGGGTCATTACGATGGTCATCGGCCAGCCGCCACTACCGGTAGCCATCTGTACATAAGTCATATATACCTGGTCGATATCCGGACGTTCCTCACGGTCCACTTTTATCGAAATATAGTTATCGTTCATTATTTTGGCTATTTCTTCATTTTCAAAGGATTCATGCTCCATCACATGGCACCAATGGCAGGATGAATAACCGATGCTGAGCAGGATCGGTTTATTTTCTTCCTTTGCTTTCGCAAAGGCCTCATCCCCCCAGGGATACCAGTCAACCGGATTATGGGCATGTTGCAATAAATAAGGGCTTGTTTCGTGTATTAAATGATTTGTATGCGCGTACATGGTGGTTTCCTTTGGAGTCTTTGTGCCACATGCGGTAATATTACCGCTGATAAGGATAATAAAAATCAATGTGCGTATCAGATATTTTGAAATATTCATATTTCTCTTTTGTTCGTTAACGATTGTAAATTCCTAATTTCCCATCCCTGCTTATGGGCTAAAATCCGGATTTGAGAAAAGGAATTGGTCGGTTTATGTTAGATAAAATGGATTCATTTTTTCCATAGCTTTAGCTTAAAAAAAAATATCCAATCTAAAAAGAAAATTTTCTTAACTTTATGATCCCAAAACAAATGGAAATGAAGTGTTTACCTTATTTATTATTTTACTCTGTGTGCTTACTGCGCTCTATATCTTTACGCTCTACCGTCTGGACCGGGGCATCCTTCGTCTCAATGATCAGCCACAGACAGCCCACCGTAGCAATGTAACTGTAATTGTGCCCATGCGAAACGAGCAGGACAATATTCCAGCGCTTTTTAGCGCGTTACAGGCCCAATATTCTACCGGTTTTGAAATTGAATTTATCTGCGTGGATGACCGATCGGAAGACAGAACCGCTGAATTGCTTGACCGGAAAGCCCAGGCCGATCCACGGTTTAAAATCATTCATATCAACGATATTGACCCGGAAATTGCACCCAAGAAAAGAGCCATCAGTCTGGCCATTGACCAGGCGCGTTATGAGATCATCCTGCTTACAGACGCAGACGCCCGACCACAAAGGGGCTGGGTTGCCAGCATGCTCTCGTACTTTGATGAAACAACAGATATGGTGATCGGTTACGCACCTTATACCATCCCGGTTCAACATCGGATTCTCTATCATTTTACGGCGCTGGAATATTTTTCCGTTGCCGCGGTTGCCGCCGCAACAACGGGTCTTAAATTTCCCATCACCTGTGTCGGTACCAATATGGCTTACCGAAAAAAAGTCTTCCGGGAAATTGACGGCTTTGGCCCCTATAAGAAAATCCTTTCTGGCGATGACGATCTTTTCCTGACCCATGTTCGGGAACAACATAAATACAATATTCGTTATGCAACCTTAAAGGAAACGTTTGTTGGAAACGCGCCGCCCAAATCCATAAATCAATATATTCACCAGCGAATGCGTTATGCGAGCAAAGGGTTTAAATATCCCATTGAAGTGACCCTGGTTCTGGCTTTCTATGTTATCATGAATTTAATGTTCATTCTTGGTCTTTTTACAGGATGCATCTTGCCCCAGTTTCTTGTACCAACAATACTTGTTTTTATTGCCAAGGGTAGTATGGAATATTTATTTCTTTCTCATGCTGCCTCCGTATTAGCTGAACGCCGTTCGTTGGCCTATTATTTCCCTGCGGCATTTATTCACCCATTTTATATTTTTATTTTTGGTATTCTTGGCCCCTTAAATCTTTTTAAGTGGAAAGAAGGACCAGGAACGAAAGGAAAACCCTGATGCAACATCTTTGGATCTCACAACTAAGTTTTGCCCTGTCACTTGGATATTTCTTTTTTATCCTTTATCTGCTTCGTAACAAACCGACGGATACAAATAATAAAAATTACAAACCTGATGTAACCGTTCTTGTTTCATTTCGCAATGAACAAAACTTGCTTGCTGGCTGTATTGAATCATTGCAAGCCCTGGACTATCCCAAGAAGAAACTGCAGATTTTATTGTTGAATGACGGATCGGAAGACCGTTCGGCCGAGATCGCCGCGGATGCAATTCAGGGACAGCCACATATAGAACTGCTGGAAATAAGTACTAACAAGGACCAACTTTTTGCAAAAATGAATGCCCTGGCCCAGGGTATCGAACAAGCACGCGGGGAGTTGATTTTTGTAACCGATGCCGATTGCCGGGTTCAACCCAACTGGATAACGGAAACCGTGAAGCAATATGATCTGGGCACGGCTATGATAGCGGGGATGACTGTAGCCCGCAACCACTCTGCAAGCCCATCGCTGTTTGACGAGCTGCAGCAATTGGACTGGGTCTATTTGCAAAGCCTGGCCATCGGCGCTGCAAACAGCGGAAAAGCATTTACAGTTATGGGTAACAATTTGTCATTTAGGCGAAAAGTTTATAACGATCTTGGTGGTTTTAAGACTATTGGTTTTTCAATTGATGAAGACCATGCGCTGATGCGGGCCATTGCAAATAATACCAATTACCAGATAAAATATATTCTGAATAAAGATACCAGCGTCTTTACCCAAACATTTAGTCATTTTGTTGATTTTATCCAGCAAAGACAACGTTGGGTTAAGGGTGGGCTTGGTGCAAGTTTTTTTGCCTACTTTCTGGTTTTGCTCACTTTTGCCGCCCATTTGATCGCCCCATTGATTTTTTATTTTCAGCAGTGGGGAATACCCTCAGGGACAGCAATTGGTCTGGTTCTAGGGGTCGATTATTTGTTGCTGACCCGCTCGCTGCAAATTTTAAGGCTGGATAGCGGTAAATTGAAATTTATCCTGTATGAAATCTTTCTTGTTGCCTATTCCTTTATTCTTCTTATCACCCTGCCCTTTATCCGTCGGGTAAAATGGAAGGGGCGGTCCTTGTAGTTGAATAAACGAAAAGCATTTCCATGTAAAGTTGTTTGAGGGAACAAGACAATTGAACCGGAGTTGTTGAAATTGAATGATCAGCAGAAATATAAAGTTCGGTTATTTATCTTTGTGGACAAAAATAATCAGGCAAGGATCAAAATACTCCTTACCTGATTTAATACATCCGGGAAAGAAAAAATCAGCGTTTTAACAATTTATCACGTTCCAAATTCCATTGCACCCAACTGCTTTTGGCATCGGCTTTTGGATCGAAGTCTGCCTTTTGATAACTGCCATCGGGTTTTACGACAATCCGTTGCTGGGCCTTAACGATTTCTACCCATTCCTTCAAGCTCACCTGATGCGGCCCCTGCACTTTAGTTGGCCCCGGCACATAGTGGGGTTTTTTGAGTTTATTTCCGGAAGTACCGCTTTTTACGCCCTGTGGGTTCCAACCCGGCGGGGCAACATTAACACTTCCGTTGTAAACATATACGCTGGAAGTTGAGTCCTTATCCACATCCATACGATACACCGTACCACGCACGGCCACTACAGCACTTGGCCCACGCAATAACCAGTGATCGGTACTTGAAGCCAGCTTTTTAATATTGGCCCATAAGCGGCCAAAAGACAAGCTCGATTCAACTTTTTTACTTTTTTGTGTAAGTGCCGCGTTGTTGATCGTATAGATACTCTGGGCATCGATTCTTATGATGCTGGCGTCTTTATATTTTATTTCACAGCGTGCCCCGGGCCCTGTCTTAACCTTATCTCCGGCAAACAGTTTTTCCTTAAAACCGGCTTTTGCCATCTTGTTATGACCCTTTGCAATAACAAATACATTCCCCATAGGGAAGGATATCTCCGCCACGGGGGCTGTATCCCAATACGCATACATACCCGCGGCCATCGCAGAAGCCGTCACCGCCAATAAAATTATAAGTGTTTTTATTTTCATTCGATTAAACCTGCATTATAAAATTAGCTGTTCCAAATCACCGGATAAATTCAACTCCGGCCCCGGCCCTGGTACAAGCACCATCCGAAAACAGATAAACAGCATCAGCCGGATAGGACAATATCTATAGCAAGACGGGTATTAGCTGATAACTATTTTGTGCGGACAAAATCTCCGGCCTGAAAAGTATCCGCAGATCCTTTTTTGACGATGGCTTTTGCAGCCTTGCCGCCTGCCACATCGCCGGTGATCTGTATTTGTCCGATTTTCGAATCTTCCGACCCAAGGGAAATTCCGGTATCCGGGTCGATCAAATCTTCTCCCTTATGATACACCCAGAAGGTCATCCCCGGTTCGACCCCTGCTTTTGATCCGGGCTTCAGATAAATGACGCCATCCGCTCCGGCTTTTATAATTTTGCCCTGCCAGGGTATGGAGGCCATGCCTTCGCTTATAATTTCAACACATTTTTCCACAGCCTTACGCGCTGCCTTGCCGATAATTGTGTTGTTCCAGCTGGATGAATTATGAAAATTGATACCCGAAATCCCCACATTGTCAAGGCTGTTGGAGCTTTCTTCACCCTCGGCTTTTTTTGCCGCAATAATTTCTCCGGTCGTGGTATTGACAAGACGCATATCCACTACGGCACGTGCTTTTTGACTGGAGAGTCCAAGATTCAATCCGCTTAAGGCGCTCAGCCCCCCGCCTACCCGGTTTTTTTGAGTGCCAAATTCACTGACACTTCCGGTGACAATCAATTCCGCACCAAGCAATTTACCTACTTTTGCCGCCGATTGGGGCGTCACCAAACCGCTCATTCCCATGCCTTGTTCGGCCATTATTTGGGCAAGCTGTTTGCGCTCGATCACCATAAATTTTTTACTTTCCACCAATGCTGTTACGAGCATGTCGGCCATGCCATTGCCGATATTATGACCATACCCGGCCATATCTTTAAACTGTACAACGGCCACCCGTTTTTTCAGATTTTTTAAATCCTGCGCCGGGAGAACACCCGATAAGATTAAAGAGCCTAATAGAAACAATATAATTTTTTTCATTTCTCTCCCCCGGATTGTGACGCGTTTTTGATGCGCGCAGTTATTTTATTTTGGGTCAATCCCGTAACTTCCAATTGAACCCCTTCGATCTCTTTGGCTTCCAGTTCGGCAGCTACCGATGCCGCCTTTTCGGTTATTTCAATATCAAACATTGCGCTACCAGACGAGAAATTACGTTGATAGACATTTTTTAACCCGCGGATATAGAACGGCAAACTGTTTTTTAAACTGTTCAGTTGGGTAAAGTTTTTAATACCTGTTACCTGCAGTTGAATTTGCCGCATCGAATTTTGGTTATTCTGATAACGCGCGATGATTTTATCTTTCAAATCATCGGCGGCAGATTTTGCCGCTTTTTCCAGGGCCATTGTACTGCCGGTCATCTCATCGATATGGGCCTGTACCCCCCGCGCTGACGTTGTAGCCATAACAACACCGTCATCGGCGCGGACCGCACGGATTTGCAGATTGGCACTGGCCGTTTTCATACCCGATGATCGCATCACAGCAATTTGTGAGATTGTTGTTTTGGCATTTCCGATGAGCAAGACATCCGCGCCGCTTTGGTTGGCGATCGCCGTTGCCGCCTGTACATCCCCATTCAGGGCTGCCTGTGCCGCACTCCCCCGGATATTTGCTTTGACTGTGGCCGCATCCACAAACGGAAAGCCATAACCCATCATTTTATCCATTAATGCCGTTTCGGCCGTATTCATCCCCTGCCCAAGGTTCCAGGTATAGGAACCCAGGTTTTGCTCTTTTATTAAAACCATCATACGCGGCAAACCCTCACGGCGCAGTGTTGTCAGGATTCCATCCAGATCGCTTTTAAGATCACCTTTTTTCACCAGCGCCTTTACTGTTACTTCCAGGGAATTATCGGGACGTTTTGTGCTGGATACGATGTCATATTTTTGCACATATCCGCTGGTTTTTGTATAAATTTTATCCTCGAGAAGCATAAAATTCTTGGTGACGGTCTTGGAATCGACCATCATACCAACCACCTGTTCCACCGCTTTGCGTAAAGCGTCGTTCACCGCATCATCCTTGGCCTTGACCATGTCATTGGCAAGAATGGCGCCAAATCCCGTTGCGGTAACGGTTTGGACCGATTCCGGCGTGATGTTTTGCCCCCAGCACACAGAACTGAGTAAAACAATACATATTCCTAAAATTACCTTTTTCATATTGGTCAACCTAAAATTTTGCTTTTAAATTGTGGATTATATTTAGGGCCTCTGCGCCGGAAACCACTTTAAGCGGTTTAAAAGTGCCATCATCCATGCCGGGCATAATACCGCGGGTGGCAACAACCATTATTGCGTTAAATACCGGAGCCGTGTTCAATACATCGGCAAAAGGGCTTTGATCACCAAAATGTTTGGTCTCTAAATTTGGATCGGCATAGGCTTTTACCAAAAAGTTTTGAATAAGCATCGCCAGTTCCGCGCGGTTCACTTTAGCATCCGGACGGAAAGCGCCATCGGGATATACCTGCATCACACCTTTGTTCAGGGCTGTGGTTATAAAAGATTTTGCCCAGTGATTATCGGCCACATCCTTTGGGCCGCCCAGGGCGGATTTCGTTTCTTTCTTGCCCATAATATTTGTGCCCGGGGCCGAAAACTTCAAGGCATTTTGACTGGCCGCTTTACGAAAAATTTTATCGATGGGCAATTCGGTTACAAAGAGGACGGCCACATCCGAACGGGTGATTTCTTTTTGAGAAGCAATCTTGCGCAGTTCGGGCGATTGTCCTGCTACAGCCGCCTGGTATTCAGCCAGTTGCTTGATGGCCAGACGGGCCCGGGTATCGGTATTGTCTAACATCAGAATATTCTGAAACGCCGTTTGGGCCTTTATGTATTTGCCCCAACGTTTGTATGTTTCGCCCATCCAGTAATAGGCTTCCATTTTAACACCTTTTTTATCCCGGACGGATTTGGAACTTCCAACATCATCCAGGGCGTCTTTATATTCATCGATGGCGTCTTCGTATTTATTTTGCAACATATACAAACGACCCTGGGCTACAACGGCCGGTATCCAGTCGCTATCCTTATCCAGGGATGTATCGATAAATTTCCTTGCTTTGCCCAGTGTCCCACGCTCCAGGGCAACATCTGCCAGGCCCTCATAAGCCGGGGCAAAATCATTTTTCAGGCTTTTAGCAAGATTAAATTCCCGTTCGGCATTTGCTAAATCATTATTTTTTAAAAATTTCTTGCCTTGATTATAATGATATTCCGGTGTATCCAAAGTGGACTGAGCTTTGCGGAGTTTAGGGCTGGAACAAAAGACCAGCGTAAGGGAAAACGCAAGCAGTAAACTGTATTTTAAAGTTTGTTTGATTTTCATGGCAACTCTCCGTTTAGTCTAATATAAGCATCACTTTACATTGCTGCATAAAATTCAGGTTTTTTGCGGCGGCATTAATCCGGGCAGCATCTGCATTGGAAATAACTACATCGGTTTTATTGGAACCACTGACCTTGAGTGCCTTAACCACAGCGGGGTTGTCCGTCACGCGGTCGTTCTTTTTAGCCCGGTTCAGATCCTTCTCATAACCAACAACGCCAATTTGAACAGCATATTCACGGCTTACATACCCCGTGCCATAAACCTCGTTGCCATTTTCGTCCAAAACCTTAGGGGCCATTGCCGGATGTAGGCCCAAACCACGCGCATCAATAACCAAACCGGTGTAAGTGGTGTTCACGGGAACAGAAGGGCCGTTTGGATAATTAATGGTTCCTGGTTGACTGCCCCCCATCACCGTTGGGAGAAGTGCATCTGTCAAAATACCTGTAACAGGAATTTCCACATCCACTTCCACACTGCCGTCACTGAGATAGCGTGTATCGGTTACCTTAAAATTTTTAACGACACCGGAAACATGGCTTTGGATAACATCGTTTTCCACCATGGCATTGCGCACGGTCGTCTCCGAATTAAGGTTCATCCCTTTAACAGTTTCCAACAATTGCCGCAGGGCGTCTAACTTGGCGGAACGAATGGCCCCCGCGCGTTGAGCTGCAAGCGGTACATTTGGGTTTGGGGAACCAATACCCGTTGCATTCATTTTTTGACTTTGCCAATCTATTGCGCCTCCGTTGGCAACTTGCTGGAATAACTGGGCCTGAGCCGTTATGGTAAAAATAAAAAGCCCCATAAACAGTACATATTTTAGCATATCTTCCTCCTTCATGAATATTAAAAACCAGATATGACATCGGTTTTTTGAATTTAGATCAAAGCCGCTCCAATGTAGCATAAATTTTAATGGCCGGGACTATTTTCCAAATATTAAGACCATATCTATAATTTTATAGCACAAGAATTATTTATAATTAGATACAATATATGAGTTAAGTTTTGTATGTAAAGGAATTAACTCAAAGTTATAATCCTATTCTGTGATAACAATCACCTATCAAGTAAATAAAACATATCGTATAATACGGCAAAAATATAAACTTTGAAAAATATTTATTGGCAACCACTATGCGGGGATTTAAATTTGAGCAAGCTGATGCCTTTATGTAAATCAGCATTTTCAATAAACCAGCAGGGACATTACAAAGGAAACTTAGAAAAATTATAAAAAATTTAGATGCAAGGTAGCAGCCCTTATCTTCTTAAGGCACTTAATGGCACCATCGCTTTTAAACGACGACCCTATTTGGTTTCGCAGCAAATATATGAACAAGCAACGCCGCATTTTGATTTAGGAAATATACAAGACACCTGAAGATGAATCCAAGTCCAAACGGTTCAATCTTTTAACAGACGTAAGAGTTCTTCATTAAAGGCGCCAATGTTTTCCAACTTCTTAAAAAAGAAACGGTCAAATTTTTCTACTCGTTTTACTGCCGCATTCAGGACTTCAAGACCCTTTTCCGTCAAAACAACAACTTTGGCCCTGGTATCTGTGGCGTGTTCCTCGCGTATAATCAGCCGTTTTCTTTCAAGGGTGCGAACAACATTTGAAGTCATCATCACATCAATTTTAGCATGTTGGGCAATATCGATTTGGGTGATAGTTCCATTTTGCAAAATCAACCAATAAGCGCTTGCCAGGACAACAAATTGGGTATGTGTTAAATCAAACTCCTTCAAGCTTTTTTTAATTTCTCTCTGCCAAAGGTTATGGGTTTGCCACAAAAGAAAGCCCGTTGAATCATTGGCCTTTTGGAAACTAAATGGATTTTTTTTGCTCATAACTATATAACATTTCGTTTGTGATTAATTGAAAATCCTGTTCCAATATCTCTAACAGACCATATCGAAATGAATATCCCCAGTTTTTTTATTGGAAATAAAATCCAGCTTGTTAATAAGTGGCAGGATTTTCGTTTCGCTACAACTGAGATAACGTACTTTTCGCCTAAAGGGTTCAAAACCCTCAAACATTCTTTCCTGATAAATATCATCGTCAACAGCTTGTGCAATTGCCGTAAAACGCTGAAGTGGCTCTTTATCCCACATCTTGTTTTTTGATGAGTATAAAATAATATAGTCATCTTTTTTAATCCGTTTCAAGGGGGCTTTTTTGCCGTGGCAAACCTGGAGTATTTCCCATTTCATAGCATTTAAAACATGTTCCCTGGAAACCACGGCAATCCAATATCTATTTTTTCTCATTGATTTTCCTTATAAATTCCACCATTTTTTCATTTTGTTGTGCATGACTGTTTATAAGCCCATTGCCAATAACGGATTTCCACAAAAAGGTTAACAGACCTTTGATTTCCACTTCTAAAACCACGATAATTCCTTCAGTGGACACATGCATCCGGGTTGTCGCATACATCTTGGCCAAGGGCAAATAACTAACATCCGTCCATTGACTGGGCTTATTATAGCTTAAAATTTTCAGCATAACCTTAAATCCCCCTTTTGGTTTAAGATAAAAAATGGCCCCCTGTTTCACCTCGCCCTCAATCTCTGTCCATTCGATGTCATCCTGCCATTCAGCCCAATGCGCAATATCCGCATGTGCATCCCATAATTCATCTACCGATACATCCTTAAGTGTTACTAATGACTGATGTTTCCACATAGATATTCTCCACTATTTGTATATTTACATGCCCATTCTATATAACATTATTATAGTTGCGAATATAATATACGCACTTACTATATACAATGTTTTATTTATATCTTGAGCCAATAAAATCAATCGGCCTACAGACTCGGCAGGTAAAAAAGTCCCGCATTACGTGAGGTACGAGATGTGTGTTGCCATGGGCTGAAACGGCGAAATAATACAACATAAAACGAAATGCTAAAACAACCTTCTTTACCCGTATGCAACAGGTACAGTTAAATTGATTCGCAAATGGCTCATCGTAATTAAATCATATTTCGGGTCTCGCTGAATGTGCCAACATCATAGGGTGCTGCAGCAGACACGACTCCTTGAGCATCGTTTGCTCTATGGTTGCATCCAGAAGTAGTAACAAACGCCACGATGAGTTAAAAACTATTATGATTGCCGGCAGACAAATATTTATACAAAGACTTGCCGATGCATGACGGGGTAAAGAAACCGGCTATTCTTGGAAAACTTTTCAAAGCGCTGGCTTTTCAAATATACAGTAAAATGTCGTGCATTGAACTTAGGTACATTATGCGGGCAGATATACAGACCGTTGAAAAATATATTGATTTGTTGGAAAAGGCATTTATCGTTTTTCATTTACCGGTGTCACGCAACAACAAGGATTTGAATAGATCGAAGAAACGGCCAATAGTCTGTACGCTTCGTAAATAAAATGGTTGACTAAAACAAATATCCGTTTTCCACTAACTTTTTAAGGCTTATCCACGATGCATTAGCGGTGTAGCCACTTCGGATAATATTCTGCCTTTCCTGGCATTGGATGTAAAAAAAGGATAAAGTAATATTGCCCTGTTCTCAATTTAAAGTGAGATACAGCTCTTAAGCAGACAGTCAAACCTATGCCACCTCAATTTCATATTTTCCCAATAACCCCAATAGACCATTCAGGGAAAATTTTGCTTTTTTTATACGGTTGCTTTCCGGGTCAAGGCTATAATGATAAGCCGTGCGCAAATCACACTTCTCCAAATTGGTATAATTAAAAACCGCCCTGTCCAGATCGCAATTGATGAAGGCGCCATTGCTCAGATCGGCCTGGCTGAAATCGCATTCCCGTAGCTCGCAATTTTCGAAATGAACGCCGCGTAAATCCATTTTCAGGAAAACGGCCATGGACATGCGGCAATCGTTAAAAGAAGCTGAAAACCAGGAAGTATTGCATACATTAAAATTCACACCAAGCAGCTTGCAGTTTCGAAAGGTGACTTCCTTAAAAGCCGTATCGATGATTTTGGCCATGCTTAGATCACACCCATCAAAAACACATTCGGCAAAGGAGAACCCGGCCAAATCTGCTTTTAGGAAATTACATTCCCTAAAAGTACAGGCTTCATACGCACCCTTGGGCAACCCGGATTGAGCATAGTTCTGCTGCTCAAATATCTGCTCATAACAATCGATGGGGTTCATTTTAATTTATTTCTTTTTTTATCGATAAAAAACCACGCGGTGCTTTGCATAAGGGTATGTTCCCCCTCTTTTTGCAACCGGCAGTCGTAACTGACCCGCGCCCTTCCCTGCCGAAAGGGGCCCGCACATTTATATTGAGGCCGGATTACAATCCGCCCGGCGCTATCGGCATAGCCGATTAAGCTGTCACGCATCATGCGGAACAGACCATCGGATAAATAATCCGGTCCATTATCGAACCAGTAAACCTGATACAATTCCCGTCCCCGGTTATCGATAGCCAGGCAAACCCGGTTTGTATCGAGCACAAAACCAATGTTCCTGATAGTATCGGTGTAGCAATAAGCATACCGCCCTGCGGCCACAACGGTGTCGCCGCTGCTGTTTACATAGCCCATACGTGAACCAAAATCGCAGGAAGCCTCTTCACAAAAGCGACTCAATACATCGTGTGTTGAGGCTGGCCCGGAGCAGGCCCAAATCCCCAGGGACAGGCACAGGGTAAAAAATATTTTCATGGGTATTCTTCTTTCACTAATGATTTTAATCTTTGCAATACGATACAAAATTTAGTCATGCAGCGCTTAATAAAAATCAGACGGCAATTTAATTACTAATTACCAATTACTAATTACTATTCTTGAGGGGATGTGGTAATTTTAGATTAAGACCAAAGCTTTT
>CAYWBI010000097.1:0-14932 GCA_964456445.1 uncultured Calditrichaceae bacterium | reverse complement strand
CTCCTTTTAAGTAAAAATGGAAAACTATGTTTCTAACGCTTCCGGGTGTCGGGCTGTGCTTACCGATCCCATGGAGCGTTAATATACATCTATTTTTAAAAAAAACATATTCTGTTCGGGAAGTAGTAAACGCCCAGTTGTTACAAGCTGCTGTGTGCGCTTGTGGTCGTTTATCGTAATTGTCTTTAAAAGCTCTGTCCATACCCATAAGCATTAATTTAGCAAGGATAAGATATTGTTGCCTCCATTATTTGTCTGTTTATTTTTATCCAAATTAAAATAAAAGTATAAATTTGCTCTAAGCCAACCGATAGTAATAATATGAGAATTTCGATATTAAAGTTTCAGCGGTTAAAAATGGTCAAACGGTTTCGGTTTTATGCCACTATGGCCCTTCTTTTGCTTTTAGTAATTGGCCGGACATCCAGGGTTTATGCCCAAAAATTACAATTTCAAAACTATACCGTTGGCGATGGGTTGCCTCAGTCCCAGGTTTATGACATATTACAAGATCGCGACGGTTATATTTGGATGGCTACGTTCGCGGGGTTAAGCCGCTTTGACGGCGATGCTTTTGTAAATTACCATCGCGATAATTCACCCTTGACGTCGGATGTTATCTTCTCTATCACCGAAGCCGCCGATGGCGCATTATGGCTGGGGACCATTGGCAACGGTTTGGTCCGTTTTGATAAAAATCTGTCAACCGGATCGGCCTTCAATATTTATTATTCCAAACCGGGCGCTCTTGGGAATAAAATTTATACCGGAATGCAAATTTCCCCCACGGAAATGTGGTTCGGTACCGATAGCTCAACCGTTATCGTCTATAAGGATCATATTTTTAATAAATTTGTAATGAGGAAAAATGACGCAACATCTTATATACGCAAATTATTTAAAGATAAGGATGGAAGGATTTGGGTCTCTGCGTACCGTGACGGGTTGTATGTTTTTCATAATGGAAAGAAATCCTTTTTTAAGGAATATGGTGGCCATGCCCTTGACAATATCCGTGGAATAACCCAGGGTTTGGATGGAAGCTATTGGCTGACCTCCGCCGAAGGGGTGTTTCACCTAAGATGGAGCAATAGGGATGAAATGCTGACTGATGGCCATTTTTATGATGTGAATGACGGGTTGCCTTCGGCACTCACATACACGGCAAAAGAAGATAGAAACGGTGTGTTGTGGATAGGTACTTTAAATGGTCTGGTAAAATATAGCGATGGTAAATTCCAGACTGTAACAACAACAAATGGCCTGGTAAATAACCAGGTACTGAATGTTTTTGTGGACAGGGAAAACCTGCTGTGGGCCGCAACCGCGGGTGGAGTAAGTAAGTTAACATCGCCGGTATTTGTAAACTACACTCAAACTGACGGGCTAAAATCAGACTATATCACTGCGCTGTTCCAAAAGGACGATTCCACAATTTGGATCGGCAGCAAAGGTGCAGGTTTAAATGCAATCCGAAATGGCATAGTCAGTGACGTACCGGCCTTTAACGATGATGTTTTTACCGAAGTCCGCTGTATCATCGAATATGCCGGGGCCTATTGGCTTGGCTCCCGAAATGGATTGGTCCGGGTTAAGGACGATATTCAGCGGGCTTTTACAAAAGATGACAGCCTTCCGGGAATATCCGTGCGCAGCATGGCCATAGATGACAGCAACCGTTTATGGATTGCAACAAATAAAGGTATTGCCAGGATCGGAGAGGCTAAGGCCCTTAAAGTTGAAAAAATAAAAGAATTACAATATCACTCCTTTTGGGGGATTTATAAATCCCATGATGGCGCCATGTGGTTTAGTACCTATCATGCCGGATTATTCCGCTATTATAATGGAAATATTCGCCAGTTTTTACTAGAAGACGGATTGGTCTCCGATAAACTATATTGGATTACTGAGGATGATTCCAATACGTTGTGGATTGCAAGCCGGAGTGGATTTGTCCGTTATAAGGATGGTGTTTTTAGCGCAGTTACCCGTAAAGACGGCTTGGCTAGCAGCGCACAGTGGGCCGTACTTCAGGGAAGGGACGGGGAAATTTGGGCGGGCGGCAATCATGGCCTGGAGCGTTTTGAAAACAACCATTGGCAAAATTTTACAAGTGCCGATGGCTTAGCGGGCGATGAGATAAATGTTGGTTGCATCCTTGAAGACCCCCGGGGATATTTGTGGATTGGTACGGTAAATGGATTGACGCGTTACAACCCGGAAAAAGACGTACCATCGAAATATGCCCCGATCGTTCATTTACGATCGGTTCAGTATGGCGCTTATGATGGGCCGCCTTATCCCGCTGCAACAATTAGTCATAGTGAAAATGATATCTCGTTTGAATTTGTCGGGCTGTGGTACAAAAAGAGCGATGCAGTGCGTTACCGCTACCGTCTGTTGGGATTTGATGAGAGCTGGAGCCCTTTTTCCGACAGGCATTTCGTACAGTACACCAATCTGCCACCCGAACACTATCGGTTTGAAATAGAGGCCATTAGCGGGGATGGTAAAGCCTCCGAAAAAAATGCATCATTCGATTTCATTGAAATGCCGGCGTTTTGGCAAACCTGGTGGTTTAGGGGGGTTGGTGTTCTAATGATCGGTTTTCTGATTTTTGGGCTGATTCAATGGCGGACACTTCACTACCAGCGTAAAAACATTTTATTGGAAAAAGGTATTGCCCAAAGAACGGTTGCCCTGAAAGAAGCTGTGCAGACGGCGGAGGAAGCAACCCATGCCAAAAGCGCCTTCCTGGCCAATATGAGCCATGAAATCCGCACGCCCATGAACGGGATCATGGGCATGAACCATCTCTTAATGGAAACCGATCTTGATAATGAGCAGAAAGAATACAGCCAATATATTCAAACATCCGCAGAGTCGCTTTTAAATTTAATAAACGATATTTTGGATTTTTCAAAATTTGAATCGGGGAAGGTGCCGCTTGAAAAAATATCGTTTAATTTGTACATGGCCGTGTATGAAAGCGCGGGCGTCCTGGCCCAGGATTGTTATAAAAAGGGCATACGAATGCTCTTTGACCCGGATTGGGATGCGGATCAAAACTATATAGGCGATCCCTTCCGGATTAAGCAAATTATCCTTAATTTTGTAAGCAATGCGCTTAAATTTACAAGTGATGGGGAAATTGTTGTTTCTTACAGGATCGTTAAACGAATGGATGCCCTGCACAGGGTGCATATTTCTGTTCGTGATTCAGGTATTGGAATCCACCCGGACAAACAGGCCAAAATTTTTGATAATTTTGTGCAGGCAGATGATTCCACTACACGCAAATATGGCGGTACCGGTTTGGGCTTGGCTATATGCAAGCAGTTGTCAAAATTAATGGATGGTGAAATTGGCGTTAAGAGCAGCAAGGGTAACGGCTCTGAATTTTTTATCGAACTTCCGCTGGAAAAAGAGATTGAGTCAAAAGCCTTGTCCCAATCTGCCATGTATAAAAAAACCGGCACATGTTTGTTGATTTTCAATAATCCCACGGAAAAGGATATTTGGGAGAAGGCATTGTCCTCCTACGGATTAAGTTGTGTATGCCTTATGCCGGAAGAATTTACGAACGCTCATAAAAGGCTAAACCATTTTGACTATTGTATCGTTGCCATTGGCGGGGCCAGCGGCCATGACAAGTATCTTGATCGGGGCCTTGCCGATGTGAATATCGTTTTAAAATCTAAATTTGATAAAAAAGATGCCGGGCCCCCCGAAAACAATATCCGTTTTTTCTCTGCATATCCGGCCAATTACAATTCCCTTTTTAAGCAGCTTGCGCAAAAAAATGTGGAATCCCCTGCCTCCGTAAATAAGACGGTACAAACAGCTGAAGCTTCGTTAGCCGGCCTGCGTGTTCTTTTGGCCGAAGATAACACTATAAACCAAAAACTCATGATCCGCCTGCTGGAACAAAAAGGTTGCCAGATAAGAGGCGTATATGATGGCCAGCTTGCCGTTGATAACTACAAATCCGACGACTATGATTGTATATTGATGGATGTCCAGATGCCGAATTTAGACGGCTTGGCCGCAACCCGGGAAATCCGTCAAAAACCGGGTGGAAAAAATATCCCTATCATTGCCTTAACAGCCAATGCATCGGAAAAAGACAAAGATGATTGTTTACAAGCCGGGATGGATGATTATTTGTCCAAGCCATTAGACCCACAAAAATTATTTGAGAAACTCAGCGCGATAAAAGAAAACATCTCGTTTGAGAAAATTTGATCCGGTATATATTTCATGTTTTCCCGGCAGTATGAGAATTGTGCTCACTGGTGTTTTAGCCTTTTTTTCTTCATATAAAGAAAAGCGCTAATGTAAGATAAGCAATTTACGGATTTGATCGTTCCCAGGTGTTTCCATGCGAATAAAGTAAAGTCCGCTGGCAAGCCCACCGGTATCGATTCGTAGTTCCTGGTCGCCGCCAATGACGTGTGCCGACAGTAGATCTTTCACTTTCTGACCGCGCATATTCCACAGGTCAAAGCGAACCTGCATGTCCGAAGGTAGATAAAAATGCAATCGCGCCTGGTGTGCGGCCGGGTTGGGGTAGGGTGCGGAAAGTGTTAACGGACGGCTTGTCTGGTCGGGCGGTGGAATACTGTCCGGGGCGATGTGCCAACTTGAATCGGCCTGAATAAGACGGACGCGTTGCAAGAACGCAGCGCGCATGGAATCTCCCCTGATGCTTTGCAACGGAAATCCACAATAGAGCAGGCGGGAGGCATCATGCGGCAGGTTGCCGATCCGACGCGGTTTATAGATGGCGGCCCCGCTTTGGGCAACATTGTTATAATGCAGCATAATTTTGGAAAAACGCCTGCCAGGCAGTAACCCGGTCAGTGAACCTGGCAATGTTGTCGTATCAAGTGCGGCCCTGAAGCCCTCAAACAAAGTGCCGGCCTCCCCAATAATGGAATCCGTTGAAGCTATAGGCTCTCCAATGGAAGCATGATAAAGGCCATGCCAGTTTAATAGACTGTCCCCGCCCGATAGACCGGCGGATTGGGCAAGTCCGGGGGCGCTTAAAATAAGTGTGCCCGTTCCCCTTAAGTAGCTGTCAATCTTCAGTGTCTCTTTTCCCGCCAATAATGGCTTTGCTGCTCCGCTGGACTCCAGGAGCCATAAAGGATACGGGCTTGGGTTAAAAGAGTCTTGTAGCAGGGCTGTTTGTGTGGCGCTGTTAAATGAGCTGTCCGGGTCCGCGAGAGATATGCTCCAGTTTATGAGAAAATCAATCGCAGTTTGCCCCCCGTTATAAACGTTTGCCATCAGCAAGGCGGATGGTTCTTGTGGTTTTAACATGATCCCCAGCGGAGGCGAGGGCTGAGATGTGTTTACCGGCGCCGCGGCGTCATAGGCGTTGAGGCGCAGAAAAAAAAGCCGCTCATTAGGGAAACCGTCATAATGTAACAAGGTATCGGAAACCGTCAGACTTTGTGAGATGGCCGTATTCACACTCCAGTTTTTAGCATCGTAACTAAATTCAAGATTGTACCCCGCCATATCAGACGAGTCATTAGGCAGCCAGGATAAATCCCAGGCGCCGTTGGCATTTCCCCTAAAGGTAAGAAGATGCGGAACGGCGGGCGGGGTAACATCCTGTGCAACGATTTCCACTTTTTGAAAACGCCGTTTGACGTTGTGCCGGGTGTCTTCCACCTCCACCATCACCTGGTACGGGCCGGGTTTATACGGCCGGGTGTCCCAATAACCGTCGCCGTTTATTTTATTGGTTGGAATGTAAATATAGTTGCTGATATCCGATCCGCTGAAATAAACATTGGTGATGTAGCTGTCCGAAGAGGGGATTTGATCAAACTGATAGGGTACGGTTAAGGGGCTAAGCGCCATGGTGCCTGTGCTATCGAAAATTTGATAGCCCATACGATAGATACCGTTGTTGGAACCGGAGTAACCGTCGTTTGTCTTATCATAGGCTTGCGAAACAATGTCCACCAACCCGGAAACCCGGTTGTTGCTAAAGGCGTTAGTTGTAGCATTTTCATAAAAACGGATATTTACCACGCTCGGCAGGAAAGAATCCTGCAGGGGCGAGAGGCCACCGTTTGAACGGATCGCATTGATCTCTGATCCGGGGTAACCGTCCTTAAAGTGAATATGGTTTTTATAGTTTGTCGTACCGACGACGGTTTGAAAGGCGGTCACCGCATCCCCCACATCCAAAACGGGATTGGGCGTAACATGCACATAGGCATAGCGCCCGATACGGATATAGGCATTACCGCCGCTGGCAATTAATGAGGTGACAGTGGTGGAAAGAATGGAATAGACCTGTCCGCCTTCGCCAAGGGCAATATCAACGCCATCATGAAAATGGTGCCGTTGGATATCCCCGTTGGGGCGGTTTTCACAAAATGTACCATTGATGCCATGCTGCTGCTCAAATGGTTTTGTGGGCCAGGCATAGTTCTGGGCATTTAGACTAAATGCGAGTGCGATAAAAAGAAACAAGGCTTTTTTCAAGATAGTGTCCATGTAATTTTAAAATAAAAGGGGATTATTTTTTTTGAACCGGGGTTATTTCCAGCAAACCGGCGCTGTGGCCTAAATAGAGCCGATTATCTTTTTCCCATAGCGAAGGTGATAACACCTCGATATTGCCAAGCGAAATTTCCTGACGGATATTTCCCGTTTTCGTAATTCGCATAAACCGGTTGTCCCTATAGGCCCAGGGGAACAGAACATTGGAATTGGCTTTAACCGTGGCGGTTTGCAGGATCAGCTCCCCGCTGTTTGTAAACAGCCCGGCAATTATAATCCGTCCCGCTTGGTGGAGCTGCATGGAGCCCGTTTCCCCCCGCTTTTGCATATCGATCACGGAAAGCGCGTTTTTGTCGATAAAGGCGGCCTGCTTTTCGAAAGCATCAAAGGCAAAACGCCGGGAACGCTGATTGTTCTCAAAAAGAATCTGTCCGCTTTTGTCCAGAATCATGCTCCTGAATTGTAACGGGTTTTGTGTATAAAGACAGAGTGCAAAATTTCTGCCCGAGGGCGACAGGGCAATGGAACGCAGGTGCGCGGCTTTGAAGGATTTTTTAAAAAGTATGCGGTTATCCGCCGTGCGGGCGATGATTTGCGTAAGGGGACTTCCATCAAAGGTGCTAAAGGTGGTTACACCATTCAGGATAATGGATAAATCGTTTGTTGCCCTGGTAAGCAGGATATTTTCCGAGTTGTAGTTGTAATTGTCCGTGACGGGAAACCGGCTTATTTCCCTGCCCCGGTTATCTGTCAGGGTCAGCAGTCCATTGTCCACATTGGCGCTGAGTGCCCGCTCTCCGTTTTGCGATGGGAGAATTTCCGGTAAGCTGTACCCCTCCGGCAGTGTTATCACTGAACTGCCTTGCAAGGCGCCCTTGGGATTGTACCAGGATATTTGGAACTGTGCGGCCGCTTTAATTCTGATCAGCAGATAGCCGCCGGAGGCGGTTGGCCGATAACCGATAACGTCTTTATCAAGTCGTATGGCCCTTTGATCGGAAGTCCAGCCGACAGCCTCGTGGTCCGGGGAAATCGTTTTTATATTTAGCACCTGCGGTCCTGCTGCAAGGACAAGTGAAACGCTGAAATGAATAATTAGAAAAAAAACGATAGGGCGCATGTCATATCCGGATAATAAGGGGGCAGTTGTGGCTTCGGTAAAAGGTAAGGAGCACAAGGGCTTCATGCAATGAATTATATGCTCTAAAACAAATCCAACCCTTTATATAAACAATGGTAACGATTTCCATAATTTTTAAAAATATATTTGACTCATCTAAACAAACCAAGTATAAATTATAACATATTTTAAGGTCACAGAGAAACCATACCGTAAGAAAAATGAAATGACTTTAAACAGACAGCGACAGACCTTCCGGGTTTTCAATATCCGGAAGGGGGCCGCGATGCTCACAGCCATCCCGTTCACTGGCAAAGCATATTTTAAGTTTGCAGCTCCTCATTTCAGGCTACGATGAGATTAATTCCCTTTCGAAGATATTTTCATTTTGCCTCTGCTGTCTGTAAAAATGATATTTTCATAAAATCCGTAAACAACCTATGACCGGATAGATTGCTGAAAACAGAGCCTTATTGACTGACATCTATTTCCCTGTACAAGGGATATAACCAATGAAATGAAATTATATTGCAATAATGATATAAACTATTTATATTAAATTAACCAAATGGTTAAATTGTTTTATTTAATTCGAAGTGTTGTCATGACCTCTATTCAATTTTTAAAATCCGCTTTGCTTGTTCTGGTGCTTCCGCTGCTGCTTCAGGCCCAGTCCCTGAGTGAGGTGGTAAATCTGGCGCTAAAGGCCAATACACAAATTCTGGCGGCAGATCAGAATGTGAAGGCGCAGGAAGCGTCCTACAAATCCGCCTTCGCCGCTACCCTGCCACGTTTTCATCTGGATGCTTCTTACCGCTATGTTTCCAAGGTGGCCGAGATAAATTTTAGTCGGCTAAGTTTGCCGGGAACCGTGCCAACCATCCAATTGGGCACGCACGATAGTTATGATTCCGGAATCTCCATGGACTATGTGCTGTTTAGCGGCTTTGCCCAAAAATCCGGCATTGATCTGGCGGGTTATAAAGTGGAACTGGCCAAAAACGGTTTGGAACAGCAGGAAGAGAAAAACGTTTTACAGGCCATTAAGCTATATCGTGGTGCCCAACAGCTTATGTTGGAACGAGAATCATTGACCAATGCACGCAAAAGGGCAATGGTTCAGCTAAACCGATTACATAGCTTGTTGCAAAACGGTTTCGCCCGTCCTGTGGATACCTTAACGGTGCGTCTGGCATTGTTAAATATCGATCAAAAAGGCATTGCTCTTGAGACCGCCCGTAAAAACATTCTGGAACAACTTTCCAATGTTGTGGGCCAGGATGTACACCCGCAAGCATTTACGGATAAGCCAGAACCGCTTCCCGTAAAAGAGGCGCCCGTTGCCCGACATCCACTGATGCGTGCCCTGCAGGTTCAGGATGCCTTACTTGGTAGCCAAAAGAACCTGGCCCGTTCCGCTTATTATCCAAAGCTTGCCGTGCAGGGGGCAGTTAAATATGGCCGTCCGGGCGTGGATCCCATTCAGGACAAATGGATGACCTATGGTGTGGTCGGTATTGGGCTAAGCTGGGAGTTTTGGAACTGGGGTGCAGACCGACAAAAAATAGCCGCTACGGATCATCAGCAAAGGGCGCTGCATCTGCAGCAATCCACATTACACAATGATCTGACCGCGCGCTATAATAGCGCCTATCGTGAATGGCAGTCCCAGGCCGAAGAGTTAAAAGTATTACAGGCCGCTGTACGTTTGGCAAAGCTCAAATGGCAAATAGTTTCAAAACAATTTGGAGAGGGCGCCGTTACCTCCGGCGATGTCAATGACGCCAATCTGGCGCTGAGTGATAGTGAAATAAATGTTCAACGAAAAAAAATCGAAATACGTATCAAACGGTCAGAACTTGATTATTTAAGCGGTTTGCCCGTAAAAGCCTGGAGTTTAAAATGATAAAGAAATTATCCATAAGTCTGTTACTCTTGTTTTTGGCCTGTTCCCAAAACAACGAGAAAAATATTTTTCAGGGTAGGGCGGAAGCCGATGAAATACGTCTCTCCTCACAAACTCCGGGTGTTATTGACAGCATGCTGGTGGACGAGGGCAGCACCATTCGAAAAGGCCAGTTGATGTTTGTAGTTGACAGTCGTCGAAGTGCCAATCAGATGCGTGGTCAACAGGCGCAAATAGCCGAAATAAATGCTAACAGCGCCGCTTTAAAGGCACAAATCCGCCAACTGAACAGCCAGTTAATTTTTACAAGCGATCTCAAGAAAAAAACCGAGAGGATGTTCAGTCAGGGGGCGGCCACACAGCAAAAGCTGGACGAGGTGAGTACCAACCTTGATGTGTTGGAAGCCCGTATGGATGGCTTGCGCACCCAGTTCAATATTCTGGAGAGTAAACGCCACCAGGCACAGGCCGCCATGGAAATTACGCGGATAAATATCAATGATGCCCATGTAACCGCCCCCATCAACGGCGTGGTTCTAACCCGCTTTCATACCGCCGGAGAAACGGTTGCCCCGGGCTTGCCCGTTTTGAATGTGGCCAACCTAAGCCGGATGAACGTGGACTTTTATGTCCCCAACGACCTGTTGGCCCAGGTAAAAATTGGTGCTGTGGTAAAAGTGGCTGTTGATGGTGTGGATAAACCTTTAAATGGTAAAATTAAATGGGTGGCCAGTGAATCGGAATTTACCCCGAAAACAATCCTCACACGGGAAACGCGGACTACTTTGGTATATCGCATCAAGGCCGTGGTGGACAACCCCGACGGGCTGCTCAAAATCGGTATGCCTGTTGATGTGAGCCTGGCCGAGTAAACCATGATAAACGTAAACACGCAACAAGCGGGCGAAGTAAAACCCCTGCGGTTGGAAAATCTGGTGAAAAACTATGGTTCCCTGCAAGCTGTAAAGGACATAAGCTTTGAGCTTGGCAAACAGGAAATCCTGGGGTTGATCGGCCCCGATGGCGCAGGAAAAACTTCGATCCTGCGCACGGTTGTATCATTGCTTCAACCCAGCTCCGGGAAGGTGTTTTTTATGGGGCGCGATGTACAACAGGATACTGCGTATGTAAGGGCCCATATCGGTTACATGCCCCAGCGTTTCAGCCTCTATCAGGATTTGACCGTTGCCCAGAACCTGCATTTTTTCGCCGATTTGTTCCAGGTGCCGGCGGCAGAACAGGAAAGACAAATCACGGAATTGTATAATTTTTCCCGTTTGGGGCCGTTTAAAAATCGCCTGGCCGGTCAGCTTTCTGGTGGGATGAAACAAAAACTGGCGCTCTCCTGTATGTTGGTACATAAACCGCAGGTAATTATTCTTGACGAGCCCACTTTTGGGGTGGATCCTGTAAGCCGTTCCGAATTTTGGGATATCCTGCATACGCTGGCCAACGAGGGTGTGAGCATCCTCGTTTCAACAGCTTATATGGATGAAGCTGTGCAATGTAACCGGGTAGGGTTGATGTTCGAAGGGCGTCTGTTGTCGCTGGACCAACCGGAAAACATTACCGCGAAATTTACCGATCCGTTGTTCAATATTCGTGTGGCGCATCCGCATATTGCCCTGGGAAAGCTCACTGACGCCGGATTTGGAAATCAAGCCCGCCTGTTTGGCGAGGGCATCCATTTTACCGATGGCGGCGGAATGGGAAAGACAGGGCTGACCGCGACATTGGAAAAAAATCGTGTGGAATTTAACTCTGTGCAACCTGTGAAGCCTGGTCTGGAAGATGTCTTCCTGCAGTTGATGGAGGGTAACTGATATGTCCGTATCCGTGCAGGTGAAAGACCTGACCCGTATCTTCGGTTCCTTTACGGCGGTGGACCATATCAGCTTCGAGGTACAGAAGGGAGAGATCTTCGGCTTTCTTGGTGCGAACGGTGCGGGCAAAACCACAACCATACGCATGCTGTGCGGCCTCTTGATGCCATCCGCGGGTGAAGCGACCGTGGCCGGCTACGATATCTACAGGGAATATGAGGAAATAAAACGCAATATCGGTTATATGAGCCAAAAGTTCAGCCTGTATGAAGACCTGACCGTGCGCGAGAATATCGAGTTTTATGGCGGGGTCTATGGGCTTTCCCGCGATCAAATCAAACAAAAAACAGAAGAGCTGGTGGAATACCTGCATCTTGGTGAGCAAATTGATAAAATGACGTCGGATTTACCCCTGGGCTGGAAACAACGCATGGCGCTGAGCACGGCCATTTTGCATGAACCGCAAGTCATCTTTTTGGATGAGCCTACCAGTGGGGTGGACCCCGTGTCACGTCGTAATTTTTGGCTGCTTATTTATGAATTGGCCGAGCGGGGCAAAACGGTTTTTGTTACTACCCATTATATGGACGAAGCGGAATACTGTCACCGTCTGAGCATCATGAAGGAGGGACGGATTGTGGAACTGGATACACCCGCCGCGCTTAAAGAAAAATACAAGGCAGAATCCATGCAGGACGTTTTTATCAATATTGTAAAAAGCAGGGAAGATAAATGAACCAGGTTTTGCTGAGTATTATAAAAAAAGAATTCTGGCATATCCTGCGCGATCGCCAAACGTTGGTGATAATTTTATTAATGCCGCTGATGATGATGATTTTGTACGGTTACGCCATAAATCTTGAGATGCGTCAAATTGAAACGGTGGTCAATGATGCTTCCCATACACCGGACAGCCGGGAGTTTATTCAGCGCATGGAAGCTGTATCCTTTTTTGATATTGTCGGACGTGATATGCAGATGCCCGCCGACGACATTTTTAAACAACGCCTGGCCCAGGTCGTTATCAATATTCCTGTTGATTTTTCAGATCAGCTTAACAACCAACTAACAACACCGGTGCAGTTACTTGTCGATGCCAGCGATCCCAATGCGGCCAATTTTATAAATAATTACCTGAATCTCATCAGTTTTAATTTTAGCCGTTCACGCAATCAGCAGATTTTTGTGCCGTTTTCAATTGAACCGCGCTTACTGTATAACCCGGATTTAAAGTCTTCCTATTTCTTTGTACCGGGCCTTGTGGCAGTTATACTTTTACTGATAAGCGCGCTTCTTACCAGCATTACCATTGTGCGTGAGAAGGAGACGGGGACCATGGAACAAATACTAGTGAGCCCGGTCCATCCCTTTCAGATAATTATAGGTAAGGTAATTCCCTTTGTGGCTTTAGGCTATGCGATCGGATTGTTCATTTTATTGTTTGCCCATTTTTGGTTCCATGTACCGGTGTATGGTTCTGGTTTGCTGCTTAATGCCATGCTGCTTTTGTATATTTTTACCGGGCTGAGCATCGGCTTATTTATATCCACTATTGCCAATACCCAGCAAATTGCCATGATGGCTGCCCTGGTGGCTACAATATTACCTACGGTTATGATGAGCGGTTTTATCTTTCCAATTTCCAGTATGCCGCAGGTTTTACAATATGTCGCGCAGATAATCCCGGCCACACATTTTTTACAGATTATCCGCGGGATTATGTTAAAGGGCAATGGATTGCTGGAGTTGTACCGTCATGTGGCCATTCTGTGTGTAGAATCGGTTTTTCTGATTGTAATTTCCGTCAAAAAATTTAAATCCGGGCTTGAATAAGTCCGGGGTAAAAGCATTTTGAAAGGTAGAAATGAACCGCATCTTTTATATCATCCAGAAAGAATTCCGTCAGGTATTTCGTGATAAAAATTATCTGCGGATTATCCTGGTGATGCCTGTGATCCAGATTGTTGTTTTGGGCTTTGCCATCACCACCGATGTGACACATATTCCGGTGGCAGTGGTGGATTATGACCATTCGGTAATGAGCCGGCGGCTGGTGGATGCGCTGGATAAAAACGTCACCTTTGATTTTGAGGGTACGGCGGGTTCGTCAAAGTCGGCATTGAAGCTTATGGATCGCGGCGAAATAAAACTGGCCCTTGTTTTACCGCAAAATTTTGAAAGGGATCTGATCAATGGCAAAAATCCGGTCGTTCAGGTCATTATTGATGGAGTGGATGGGAATTCGGCAGGCGTCATTCTGGCCTACGTCAATCAGCTTTCACGCAAGTTGCAAAAGGAATGGCTGATAAAATCGCCCGTTTTGATCCGGCAAATTTCCAACGCGCATATTACCGCCATCGAACCACGCATGTGGTACAATCCAAGTTTGGAAAGCAAAAACAATATTGTACCGGGGATTATTGCCACACTGCTGACCATGATCACTACGCTGGTAACGGGTATGAGCATTGTGCGCGAAAAAGAGATCGGTACATTGGAGCAGCTGCTGGTTACGCCAATCCGCAGTGGGGAGTTGATGTTGGGCAAAATACTGCCATTTTTGGTGATCGGATTTGCGTTGGTGAATATTTCCGTTCTGGCCGCCGGGATCATCTTTGGCTTATGGCCGGTGGGGTCCATCATGGATTTATACCTGATGAGTTTTATCTTTAGCCTGGGCACGCTTGGCGTTGGGATATTTGTCTCCACCATTTCCAATACGCAGCAACAGGCCATGTTTGCCGCCTGGTTTTTTATGATCTTCACCATCATGCTGTCGGGCTTTTTTATCCCCATCCAGAACATGCCACCAATCATTCAGGATATCACCTATCTGAACCCATTGCGCTATTTTATGACGGTGATCCGTGAAATCTATTTGAAGGGTACACCGCTTATCTATATGTGGAAAGAAGCGATGGCCATGTTTTTGTTTGGTGTTGTTACCTTTGTCATATCCGCCCTGCGTTTCCATAAACGGCTGAGTTGATGATGGGGATAGAATAAAGACTCCGGCAAATATGAAACAATGCCGGAATCTTTTATTTTGATTATTTCATTGCCGTCCAGTTTTTATCGGCATTCTTCTTCATATTTGCTTCATCGTTGTTCCAGGGAATAATGGTGTTAAAGGGCGTGCCCTCATAATAGTCATTAAAAAATAAATATAGTTTCCCGTTGTACAATTTGAATGTTCCGGGGTTGGAAGCAACCTTTGCGTTTTTTGCAGCCATGGCGAAGGGGCAATAACCGCCGTATTGAGGCACGTATTTATCCGGGTTTTTCAAAAAGGCTGCCTTATGTTCAGCATTGCTGAAATAATAGGTGACGCCTTTGTGGGCGGCGCTAAAATTCTTCGAACCGCGTTCAGCCCGTGCGTCTGTAAAGTAACCCACAACATCATAGCCGTTTATGGCCATATTTTGATCGTTTGTATAGGCGCTTTTCGATTGTGCCATCAGACTTCCTCCTACGAAAAGTAATAAAAAAAGAGCAGAATATTTGTTACTATTCAGCTATAATTTAAGGTAAAAAGGGTTGTAATATAAACGCTTT
>CAYWBI010000096.1:0-14944 GCA_964456445.1 uncultured Calditrichaceae bacterium | reverse complement strand
AAAAACCTAATCTACAAGGCTTCAATTCATCCTCTGGTCAAATGACACTATTTAACCAACAACATTTTTCGTGTTTGACTGAGGCCATTGCTCTGGAGTTTGTAGAAATAAACGCCGGAGGCCAGACTGCTACCGTCAAATCTTACCAAATGTGTTCCCGCGGTATTGCGGGCTTCAACCAGGGTTTTTATAAGTTGACCGGCAACATTAAAAACAGAAAGTTTAACTTTACCAGCTTTGGCAATGGTATAACGAATAGTTGTTTGAGGGTTAAACGGGTTTGGATAATTTTGCTGAAGATCAAAGGAAGAAACAACCGGACTCAGATCGCCGATCGCAGTGACAACTTTATTCGTGTCCCCGACCCATGTATGTGTCCAATGTTCTACACTCTGCCATGAATTATCGTTGTTATTATCCGACAGGGACAAAACGCCATCACGTGAGTTTGGGGCGTCTGAATCATGAAAAGCCAGATCAATGGCAATTTGCATCCCATTGGCAGCATGGAAACGTGCGTCATCCGACGCTCCACCGGTATTTACGGAATCCAATGGAATCCGTGCTTCAAAAGCCCAATCGGACGCGCCAAAATTAACAAAAGAGTAATTGGCCGTATTGTTGGAAAGAAGTGCCTGACCGGCGGCCGCATTTTCATTGGTAAGCTTATCGGCCAGTACTGCAAATTTATAATCCGGTTCTGCCCCTCGTAAGAAGCCCTTGTGAACCGAAGTTTGATTATATAGTCCAATGAACAATTCCATTGCATCATCTTCCCAATAATTTCCAGCCGGATCATAGCTATACACATTGTCAACTACATCAAAAGCCAGATAGAGGAAATTATCATCAACGGCAAGATAACCGGTTGCAGTCATATCGGCGTCGTCATCGAATGTACCGGTAGCCACATGACTTAAAGATGGCGATAATGTGAATGGCATAATACCCATCGCATCCCATTCCGAGAGATCCCCGTCCGCTGCAAAATCAGCCGGTACGTTTAGGGATATTGTGGGCATGGCTTCAGCCGTATTGATTGTGGCAGAAGCAGTGACCCCGGGTTGGGAAACATTGCTGAAATTATCAACTGCCGTTACGGCATAATAATAAGTAACTGTTTTTTCTTTTAATGGATAACTTAGGGTATGGACCGCACTTTGTGTACCTTCGGCAACCCCGGCAACGATGAGTTGAACCCCGGGATCATCAACAGAAACGATGGGATTTTCACTGGCATAAACGTCATACGTCTCACCGGATTCCCCGGGCACATCCTGCCAAATTACCAGGTTAAAAAAGTTCGTCGTATTTGGAACGCCTGAAACACCTGTTGGAGCTGCCGGGGCAATGACATCGATAACCGGTTTGCCGGTCCAGAAATCATCAAATAAAATGGTGTTTCCAGCCTTCCCGTTTCCTTCGGACAAAAATTGAAACACAACAATGTTTGTGGTATCGAAGGATGCAGATCCATCAAACAGAATAAAGTTTTTCAAGGCATAGGCGTAATCATGCCAGGCGCCGTCATCAACAACCGGTCCAAAATCCAGACCAACTTTATTTGTACCATCTTCAAATTGGAGACGCATCGTATCCACCCCCACATCCGCTTTCATTTTAAAATGCAAACTATCACGGCCCCATTCGTTTCTCAAATCGGTAACAGGTAAGTTATATCCTGCTCCCGTCCAGCCATCACCTTGAACCCATTGCAGAGCATTGGTCCCCGTTGTGGCTCCGGCTCCGTCAACTATGTCGAGGCTGGCAGCGCCCCATGCAAAAGCTCCGTGATCACCAGGCACACCCTTCCCATTAAAAATAATCAGGGATTTCCCTTTAAAACCGGTTAATTCCATTTGGTCAAGAGTTATAGCGCCAGATCCAATATCGCCTTCGCCGGAACCATTGATTGAAAATTCAAAAGCAAAACCACGTAGTTTGTCGGGATCCAGTTTATCATTTCCAGGAATCCCGGCCCAACCCGTACGGTTGAAAGCTTCACCACCCCACTCATCTAAATTGGGGTCTCCTCGTCCATCCACCAGAGGAATGGAAAATTTATGCCAGCCCGGTGCTTCGTCGAGAACATATTCGAATGAATAATAAAACTCCATGTTGTTGGAGTCCGTCACTGTGTCGGCTACCTCGCTGCCATCATAAAGTTCAAAACGCATATGGACACGACCGGTTAAATCCTGCGGCGTTACATTGTTATACCAAAAACTTACGCTGTCATACGCAGACCAGTCCAGATAACCGGCTTCCGCTTTAACATGCTCAATCTTAACAAAACCGCCATAACCTTCAATATTATGGGCGTGATATTCCACATGCATCGCTCCGGCCCCGTCATGTTTTTCTGCCGTATCGAGCGTTTGGACAATATAACTTGTGCTATCACTTGAACTTGGCGATCGCACTAAGTTAAAATAGCTTGTGTCCAACTGTGTATCAAATGATTGAATCAGTTGCGTTTGTGCCCACAATGGACTGGTCACTAACACAAATAACAGTAAATATGTTCTGTACATAGTACCTCCTTTGGTTAATAAGTAGTTTCTGTTTTTAGGCAAACGAATGCCATAAGCCAACAACAACCATGATTAGTAAAAACGAAGACAAAAGATGTCCCCGTGTAAAATAATTCCGGGTCATAACAACCAGCTCCGATTTTGACAAGCGTCCGCCATAGGCCTGTACATGTTTGTCAAGAAAACTATATCCATAGGAAAGAACTATGGAAAAGACAAACAACAAGAATGCAAAATGTAAAAAATTAATATGAACAAAAGCCCCGAGTATGGAATTGTTTATGGGCGCCCAATGGTTCACCATGGCCATAATCAAACGCGTTATACCAATAATCCCGCCAGCCACTAAAGATACGATGGCCGCGCGGCCATTTACCCTCTTACTAAAAAATCCCAATAAAAACACCGCGGCAATCGGCGGACTGATATAGGCCTGCATACTTTGCAGGTTCACATACATTTGTTGGCCGGTCAGTTGGGTAAGCGGTACCCACAATATTGCCGTAATCACAACGAGGGTCGTTGTTAAGCGGCCAATAAGTACTTGTTTTTGTTCGGGTGCGCCCGGGAACATCATCCGGTAAAAATCCATCGTCAGCAAGGTTGATGCGCTTAAGAATACACTGGAAAGCGAAGACATCATCGCCGCGAGAATGGATGCAACTACCAAGCCTTCCAAACCGATGGGAACAATGGTATGGGTAATTAATGCGGCATAGGCATTCCGGCCACTTATTCCCGGAAAAAGCGCAATCGCTGCCATACCGGGAACTACCCATAGAAAAACCGGTAATATTTTTAAAAACCCGTTAAAGATGGTAGCGCTCTGAGCCTGGCCAACACTTCGCGCCGTCAATAACCGCTGAACCATATACTGGTCATTACACCAATACCATATTGCCAAAATGGGAGCACCCAATATAATGCCGGAAATTGGAAAATCGGGATCATCAATGGATTTAAACATTTCAAAAAAATCAGTTGGGAGTTTTGCCTGTAAGCCATTTAAACCACCAACAGCATTCAAACTATAATAAACAACCACCGCAGCCCCGCCGATAATAAAAACAATCTGTACAATTTGAGTGTATAAAACGGCCCGCATCCCGCCTATCAGAGTATAAAGTCCTGTAACAACCACAATGAATATGGCTGATGTGTACATATCCCAGCCCAGGATTGCTTTGAATAAAAGACCGCCTGCATACAAAGTAATCGATATCTTTGTCAGCGTATATGTTATCAGTGAGATCGATGATAAGTATATCCGGCTCGAACGATTAAATCTTTTTTCTAAAAATTCGGATGTTGTAAAAACACCTTGTTTTAGAAAGACGGGTACAAACAGCCATCCCAATGGAATCATAACAAGTACGGCCAGCCATTCAAGACTGCCCGCGGCCAGACCATGTTCGGCCCCTGCCCCGGAAAGGCCCAAAATATGCTCCGATGATATGTTGGTCGCAAATAATGAAACGCCAATAACAATCCAACCCATATTCCGTCCGGCCAAAAAATAATCAACACTGCTTTTCCCCGATGAACGCGAGAAAACCAGGCCAACTACAAGGACCAGGAAAATATAGCCAAATACCGTAATGAGATTGAGTGCGTTGCTTGATAATATCATTGGGAACCAATAAATTGAGTCAGTTCATACAAAAGCACAAACTATACCAAAACAAATTAAACAATCTAAAGTGTTATGATTCTGCAACTTAAATATTTATTCAGGGGCTTCTGTCCGAAACGAAATTATTAATTTAATATTTGACTATTATTAAAATAATAATTTCAAACTTAACTTACTTCAACAAGATCATTCGGGCGGATTTTGAACTACTCAGCAAACCGGCGCTTGCCTTAAAATCAATTTTATAAAGGTAAACACCGCTGCTTAACCCCGTCGCGGCAACACTCTGAATATGGATACCCGCCTCTTTTTTTCCATTGTACAGTGAGCGTACAAAAGCGCCATTGACATTATACAGATTGATGGATATAAAACCAGATGACGGAATTTCATATTTCAAATGCGTTCCCGGATTGAACGGATTGGGAAAATTTGGATAAAGGATGATGGATTTTGGCACCTGTTGATTATCTATTATCCCACCGGAGGTGTGCCTTCCCTTAAATACAAAACGTTCCAGATTAAATCCTTCCGTAAGACATTTAAATTGTAACACATGTTTACCCGCAGATAAATATACCGATCCATAGTCTGTGTTCTTCCAATTATACCAGCCACCTGTTGAAAAAACATTTTGTGCCGTCGATATATTCTTTTGGTCGATAAGTAATTGGTATGAACCGGACGAGGAGGTGGAGGCCAATCTAACACTTATGTCAAAGGTATCGGCAAGAGAAACATCGAAGGTATATTTCATCCATTCATTTTGTGAAAGCCAGCCCACGCTATATGGATATCCATCACTGTCCTTACTAAGTTCGATATCGACACCATCGTTACGGTAACTGTATCCTGTATTCCACCCAGCCCCTGAGCCATCATTCTCAAAGCCTATATCATAACTACCGTATCCATTCTGCCCAAGATCATAGTCAACCGCGGCGATCACACCGGGAACCATACGATCCACATAAGGAAGGTTTTGCAGACCATGATCCGGATCTGTTAGGGCTTTTTTTACATCAGGTAAGTAGGTACATTTACTGATTGATAAACTTTCGGCCATGGCAAAAAGGCCAGTTTCGGCAACTGCTTGTGAAGGTTTTGCACCATCACCACGCCAATAAGCCAGAACCTGTTCGTATAGCGGATTTGTTTTAGCCGAATAGGGACTGGTGGTCGTTTCCAGTTTTTTGTGCGTCCACCAGCTCCAGGGTATATCCTTATCTTCAAATATTTTTATCATTTTATAAAACCAGGTATTGGAGTTCTCACCCGATTCCCCCATCCAGAGTGGTACGCCGTAAGTTTGGCGAATGGTTAAATATTTCTGGATGGATGACACCTGTGACGGGCTCCAGTAGTCATGAAAGCTATACGAAAGTTTGGCATCCCACTGAGGGGTGAGATAACTGAAATCCGTGGCATACCAGTTCCCCTCGATAAAAACAATATGAACCGTATCGACCTGGCGAATAGCCGATGTAATACGAATATAGAGTGAGCGCAGGTCACGTCCGTCACAGCCCGAGGGTAAAACCGGTTCATTAAGCAAATCATAGCCGACAATAACGTCTTCGCGGGCATAACGACGGGCAATCTCACGCCATAGTTCAACCGTGCGGTCCTGATTGGCTGTATTGGTCCAGAGCCGTGCTTCAATGCCATCGCTATCACTGATATTTCCTGCATTTTGTCCTCCGGGTGCACAGTGCATATCCAATATCAGGCGGATATTGCTGGCACGGCACCATTCGATTAGGGAGTCAATCACGGCGAACCCTTCATCAAGATATACACCGGGCTGATCCTTAGGCGACAATAAACGATAGTTAAAGGGTAAACGCAACGCATTAAAGCCCCAGGCGGCAATTTGTTCAATATCTTTTTTATTGACATAGTTGTGCCGGTATTTTTGCCAGAACTGATCTGCGGCCGCCGGGCCGATCAAGTCGGATATCTTGTTTTGGATATCAGTCGGGGAGCCAAATCCCGGGATATGCAGCATATAGCCTTCCGGTACTAGCCAGCCACCGAGACCAAATCCCTTTAAAAAGACTTCCTGCCCCGTACTGTCCACAAATTGTGTTCCCTTAATCTCAATAAAATTGGCTGCCGCATTTACCTGAGCTAAAGAACAGAGCATCAAAACAACTATAAACCGTCCCAAAATTTTTATCATTTTGATAATCCCTTATTAATTTGATAATCCGGGTTGCGCGCATAAACCCGGATATAATCTACCTGCATTTTTTGCGGGAACGTCGTTGATGCATCCGGGTAGCCGGGCCATTTCCCACCTACGGCCACGTTTAAGATAAGGTAGAAACGTTTATCGAATGGCGCGGGAAAAGCATCCGATTCCGTGTACCAGTTACCCTGCTCCTGATAAAGGGAATCATCCACAAACCAGCTTATTTTCGTACTGTCCCATTCCAGGGCAAAGGTATGAAAACCGTCCGTGAAATTCGGGGCCTGGCTCAACTTATATTGCGCGCCACTGTGTACGTTTGCCGGAAAACTGCCGCCGTAATGAATCGTTCCATAAACGGTGTTCACATCATTCCCAAGCAGTTCCATGATATCGATTTCACCGCTTGCTGCCCAACCGCCATAATAACTGTCCGTGGGCATCATCCAGATGGCTGGCCATAAGCCTTGTCCACGTGGTAAACGGGCACGGACTTCAACCCGGCCATATAACCAATCCCCCTTGTTTCTTGTGGTCATCCTTGCCGAAGTATAGGTATTGCCCTGATAGTTGTCTTTACGTGCTTCAATCACAAGCTGACCGTCCTCGATATAGGCATTCTCCCGGCGATTGGTATAAAACTCCAGCTCATCATTTCCCCAGCCCCCGGCGCCAATTTCAAAATTCCATTTTGTGACATCTATTTGTGATGTATTAAATTCATCCTGCCAAACCATATTCCACTGTGATCCCTGGTTTTTATCATCACCTGTTTGTGGCCCATTGACGGACTTACAGGTGCAAATAAAAATGAGCGGACTTACAAGCATTACAAAAATAATTTGTTTTTTTATGCTTTTAATGTGTTGGCTATCTTGATCTCGGGGCATGTTTGTTCCTATCCGGGTTTTTATGGAAAGTTAATCTTATTGTCGGGTAAATGCATATCTATTTGCAAGATATATGCCAACGGCACAATGTTTGTTTTAAAAATACTTTTTACGGAATACTTGAAAATTTTGTAGCGTATTATAAATTTTCAATATCTTTATTTTTGCTCACATATCTTTGGTTCAATTTGTTGAAAAAAAAATCTGCCTATAAAATTATTAGCTTAAGTTTGCCCTTTGTAATCTGGATATTTCTGGAGCTGACATTGAGATTCCTTAATCTTTATGCCCCCCCTCCACTCTACACACCCCATATATCTTCGCCAGGGGTAAGAAACTTAAAGCTGAACACCAATATCGCGGAACGCTATTTTAACCCCGCGCAGATAAATATCCCCCTGCTTTATCCTCAACAATTTGCAGAGGTACGCCCTGAAAACAGCCTGCGGATTATTTGTCTCGGCGGCTCAACTACCGCCGGTTTCCCTTATGATGTAAATGTACCTTTTCCCACACAACTAAAAATATTGTTAAATGATAAATGGCCAGACAAACATATCGAAGTCATAAATATGGGTCTTTCCGCGATAAATAGTTTTACCGTTTGGGATTGGCTGCCCGACATACTCAGGCTTAAACCGGACTATGTTTTAATTTATATGGGGCACAATGAATTTTATGGGGCCTTTGGAAGCGGGTCAAGCATTGGCATCGGCCGAAATGGAACACTGATCCGGTTCTATCTGAGGCTTCAGCATCTTTACACCGTCCAGGCGCTCAAACATTTTATCCGCGGTTTTGCACAAACGAAGCATAAAGCGTCAGCAACATTAATGGGCGAGGTGATTGCAAACCGCAATATCGATATGGCAAGTGCCGCTTATAAACATGCCATCCGGAACTATCAGGATAATCTGGATGAAATTATTCATCAATTAAACGCAAATGGCATTAAAATTGTGATTAGCACTATTGTTAGTAATTTAAAAGATCAACCCCCTTTGGAGGATGCAGCCACTCACAAGATGAGCATGGCCGGGAAGAATTATCGACAGGGACAATTCTTCTTAAGGAAAGGTTTAACATCAAGAGCATTCCTGGCGTTTAAAAAGGCAAAAGAGTCTGACCGCCTGCGCTTCAGGGCACCTGATACCATCAATTCAATTATTAAAAATATATCGAAAAAATATAAAACGGTTCTTATCGATATGGATTCTGTTTTCAGACAGAAAAATCCACTTCCCGGCTATAAACTCTTTTCCGATCACCTGCATCCGAACCCCGAGGGCTATGCGTTGATGGCCAGGAGCTTTTACTTAAACCTGACCGATAGCCGGACACAATTCCCGGATTCGGCAAAAGCCAAAAATGTTACACAATTGGACTGGCAAATTGGGTCAATACGTATTGCCTATCTTAAGCAACACTGGCCCTTTTCCAAAAAATCTTTTAACAAAGACACTTTTAGAAACATCTATACTTCACCGCTTGAAAAGATTGCCTATACTTTTGTTTTTGAAAAACACAACTGGCCCTTGGCCCATACCCAAATGGCCGCTATTTATGAGAAAATGGCAGACTATAAAGCGGCATGCAGGGAATATCTAGCCATTCGCGCAATTTACCCAAAACATCACGAAAACCGCAAACAGCTTATCAACTGTGCTCAAAAAGCCGGGTTATGGCCCATTATGGAAAAAGAGAGCCGCATCATTCTCGATGAGACCGATCGCAAAGGAGAATGGTATTTTCGCCTGGCATTGGCCCAGTTCAACCAGGAAAAAATAAAAGCGGCCTTTGAAAATATACAAAAGGCCATTGTCGCACCGGAATTGACCATCAGGGAAAAAGCCGTTAGTGAAGGTTTGCTAGCCCGGTTTTTAATGGCGTTGGGCAAACAAAAGGCCGCTCAAAAAGTTCTTGACCATATAAAAAGTTATAACCCGGGCAGAGAGTAAGGAATAAAAAGTAAGAATTTATTTTAGTCCCAGTTCTTTACACATGCGATGGAAATTGGGCGGCGCCAGACCAAGTAAATTTGCAGCTTCGGAATCAGAACGACATTTTTTTCGCACAAAGGAAAAGTATTCTTTACGCATTTTGCGCTCCATCTCACGCCAGGGGATGATATTCCCGTCACTCCAGTACGCTTTAGCCTCCACAGTTGAAGGCGGATTGATTCCACTTAACGTTTCCGCAACATTGTCGGCGCTTATCACATCCGGCATCATAAAGAGCAACCGACGAATCACATTTTGCAATTGACGCACATTGCCCGGCCAGTTGTATTTTTGCAATGCATGCACGGCTTCCGGTAAAAATTCGGGGACATCAATATTCATTTCAGAGGCAAAGCGGTTTACAAACCAATCGAGAAGTTCGGGAATATCTTCCAATCGTTCACGTAGAGGGGGTACCCGCAGTGTAACCACATTAAGTCGATAAAACAGGTCCTCGCGAAAGCTCTTGTTCTTTACTTCATCCATCAGGTTTTTATTAGTGGCCGCCAGGACCCTTACATCTACCTTTAAGCGTTCCGTGCGGCCAATTTTATCGATTTCCCCTTCCTGCAATACACGCAACAATTTTACCTGAGCGGCCAGCGGTAATTCACCAATCTCATCTAAAAACACCGTTCCATTAGCAGCTCGCTCAAAAAAACCTTTTTTTTTCTGGAACGCTCCTGTAAAGGCGCCTTTCTCATAACCAAAAAGTTCGCTGTCGATAAGCTCACTCGGTAAACTTCCACAATTTATGGTAACAATATTATCAAATTTCCGCTGACTTTTATAGTGGATATTACGCGCAACCAATTCCTTGCCGGTTCCCGATTCACCACTTATAAGCACGGTACTTCCCTGCCCCGCGGCACGTTCGATTTGATTTCTAAGTTTGTCAATACCTTTTGATGAACCGACGATATTGTTTTGATTTAAAATATCCCGTATCGATTGTTTAAGCTTACTGCTGGATTTTTTTTCCTTTTGCTCCAATCGCCTTTTTTGATAGGCATTGATGATACTTAAAATAAAATCGGTTGGTTGATAAATATATTCCTCAATATCACCGGGATATTTTGTACAATACCACATGGCGCCCGCTTCCAATAAGGAATTGGCAAAATTAAAATCCGTCATATTGATGGTCATCTTGGTAACCACAATAATCTGGATGGTTGGATCAATTTCCTTGATCTTGCGAATGAGCCGTTCACCATTTATACCACCCGAAATTTGAAAATCCATAATAACCACATCGGTTGACGGTGATTTTTTCTGTAAATATTCCAACGCGGACAGCCCATCGGCAACGATATGATCAATAAACAAACGGTCCTTTAAAGGCAGCAGCGTGTTACGCACACGGCGGACGTCGTATTCTTCATCTTCAATAAGTAAAATATGAATATCATTCATTAAAAATCCTTTAAGATAATCCTTCGATTCGAATAAAAAAATGTGCGCCACCGGCAGTATTATTATTTACATCTAAATGCCAGCCACACCGCTTACAAATTTCATTTGCCAGAAAACAGCCATAGCCACTGTTTTTTTCGTCTTTTTTAGTTGTGATATTTTCCAAAAATATTTTTTTAACACCCTGCTCATTTTTTTCCAACAACGCATCGTTTATCCCCGGCCCATTATCATCAATGGAAATCAACCCGCACTGATTAACTTTATCATATTTGGTACTAAGCCGCACCTGTATTTTTTCACCGGTGGCATGATCAATACTGTTCTGGATAAGCGGTTCTAAAATTTCCCAGACAACATACTCATTTATCTGAACAAGCGGGAGATTGGGGTCCAGTTCCATTATAAAAGAGGTAAACCGGTTGATGGCACTTAACCGTTCAAAAACATTTTCGATTAAAAACGGGATCAGCTTATTGATATCCGTCCTAAAAATGGGATTGCGAATGGTTTGCAAAGGCGGATCATACCATTTCATATCATAAATGGCCCGCGCCACAAAATTGGAATATTTTAATACGCGGCCCCTCACTTTTTCAAAATTATCCGGTCGCAGATCACCAATATCTTCCTTTATAAAACCCATGACTTTTTCCGCTTTGTGATGGGTATGATATATCCGCTTTGTAAATTGGGATTCTTTGCGGTGTTCCACCTGTTCAATTACATGGACTTCCTGCTCCTTGTACAGGGCGTCCTGAGCCATGTCACGTTCTCTGACCGAATAGGATGATATATAGAACATGGCCATCAGGCCAAACAGAATTAAAGCCGAAAAAATCAATGAGGTTTGATCATAACTGCTCAAAAGCTGTGTATTTATAAAAGATAAATCCGGTTGAATTTTCATATATAGCGTACCGGCATACTCACCATTGGGCACTACCGGAACAAAGACATGAATCGTTCCTTGTTCGCCTTGCTGACTCACGATAATTTCATTCCGTTTTATCGCTAAACGTTTTTTTTCAAACAATGCAATTACAGGTCTGTATTTAACATTTACCACAACGCCCATCGGTTCATGGGTGAGAAACTGTATAAAATCCTGGCCGTTATCTATCGCTTTTAGATTACCATGGTCTTGTACGAGTACACATACCATTTTTACATTTGACTGCAACAGTTGTTGATTAAGGATGATATTAAAGGCCCGGGCCAGTTTTTCCCGTTCGCCAAGCCCCATTTTTTTATCCGGTTTGTTCATCTCCAGCAGTAATTCAAGCGAGATGGTTGTCAGGTTGGCCAATTGTCCTGCAGAATCTTTTTTATACCAATTTTGGGTGCGCTTAAGAAGGTTTGATAACGAAACTTTGTGTATTGTGGATACCGACAATTGAAAGAATATCAAGACAATAAAAAGCACAAGTAGATGCTTTAATTCAAAATGATATCTGCGAATGTTATCTAATAATTTCATATTATTTTATAAAGATTGAATTGGCGTTTATTTGCTCCGTGGCATGTTGCAATGATTCCCTAATGCCGCGCTTTCCTATAAAGGCCTGATGAAGGAAAAAGGCCAGAATATCCGACATTCGGGTGTAATCAATGCGATAAGGCCTATGCTTTCCACGTTGAACCTGTTGAAGGTAAAAATTCAGCATTGGATGCTGCGTAAGAAAAACAGAGTCTGAATAAATCTTTCTGTTTACCGGTATATATCCGCTTTGCTCAAACAATATTTTTTGTGATTCGACGCTCCGGGCATATCGGACAAAAGTAAGGGCTTCCATGCGATGCATTGAGAATCGCGAGATCATTAAATTCCATCCACCCAATATAGCAGATTTCTTCTGACCCGGGACACGCGGAACGGGTGCAATTTTAAGATATTGCTCAAGGCTATCGGTCGAAAGGTCCACCGCATTATGCCGCAGCAGACCGGGCCATCCTTTTATAAACAACGAATTGTTTTTCACACCCCATAGATAACATTGATATTCATCAAAATAGGCCGCAGAATCGGGCGTGCTGTTCTCCCGGCGAAACGATAATAAATGATCTACACCGGCACGATAAGCGGGCTGGTCAAGATTTATTTTAACATCCACCTCAAGTTCATGAATTTTTGATTCAGGTATTGTTTCGAAAAGATTACAAACCAGACCTTCAAAATCCTTTGCCGCAAAAAGATACTGCCCCATGTCAACTTTGCGGGCCTTTGCTAAGAACTGATGAAAATCCTTCCATGTCGTACCATTTAAAAGTCTCCGCTCAAAAGCGCGCCCACCTGGAACGCGCAATAACAAATCCTGCCGGTAGTACATCAATGTAACATCGATATAGAGCGGGAGCGAAATCAAGGTGTCATTTACAATACAGGAATTTAAAGCCTGTGGCAACGAAGGCTGAAACAGGCTGTCCGTCCAAAATTCATTAAGCGGAAGCGCCCATTTGGCAAAACGCGCCCCCCAAATTACATCAAGTGCGATCACATCAATTTGATCCGATTTATTACGCAGGGCCCGGGCCAAAATTTCCTTACGGTCATTGGTGGAGAATTTTGTAAATGGCAGATTCACGGCCTGAACATGTATCCGACCGGCATATTGTTTATTAAAATTCTTTATTATGGCAGCTTGCCCGGTGGATATATTGTCCACATAACGAATTGTGACGACCGGATCAGTGCGTTGTGATTCATCAAGGTGCAGAAGTATAAAAACGATAAATGCCAGAAGCGCAAAGAAAAAAGCTATGAACCACGCATAATTTTCTTTTAACGAAAATTTATTCTCGTTCATTTTTAAAATCTTCTTTGTTTTTGGGTTACATATATTTTAAATATTGATCTGTAAAGTAAAAGTAAATCCTATCTGCCGCAAAAAATGAATGGCAGTAATAATTTAAATTGACCCGTTAGATTTATCTGAGCGCTAAATTCCAGACTGATCAGGCAGGAATCTCATTTTCAAGGGTAATGCTTTAGAAGTATATGGAGTGGTCAACTATGCAATTCATTGTAATGGTTAATCAAAATTAAAAAAGAAACATTGGTGTTTTATTTTTATATAAATTGAAACTTTTAAGCGCTTTTTTCGCTATGTAAATGTTTACCCTAATTTAGATCTCACCAACATAAGGAGCGATCATGTCAAAATCTTTGTATGGCATACTTTTATCGTTGCTGTTTTTTATGGTCCCGGTTCTGGCCCAGGAAAACACCAATATCACAATTCCCTTTCAGAAATATGTATTGGATAACGGGTTGACCGTTATTATTCACGAAGACCATAAGGCGCCAATTGCCGCTGTCGATATTTGGTACCATGTGGGCTCCAAAAACGAAAAGCCCGGAAAAACCGGTTTCGCCCACCTTTTTGAACATCTGATGTTTAACGGCAGCGAACACATGAATGACGACTATTTTCAGGTGATGGACCGTATCGGCGCGACGGGTTTAAACGGCACCACCAATCACGACCGTACAAACTTTTTTGAAAATGTACCGATCTCGGCGCTGGATATTGCATTATGGATGGAATCCGACCGCATGGGCCACCTGCTGCCGGCCATCGATCAGGCCAAGTTAGACGAGCAACGGGGCGTGGTACAAAATGAAAAACGCCAGGGCGAAAACCAACCTTACTCCGTCAGCCGCGAACTGTTGACAAAGGCGGCCTTCCCGTCGGAACATCCCTATTCCTGGACCGTGATCGGTTCCATGGACGATCTGGACGCCGCATCCCTAAAAGACGTGCAACATTGGTTTAAATCTTATTACGGCGCGGCAAATGCCGTGCTTGTTGTTGCCGGGGACGTTAATAGCGAAGAGGCCTTGAACAAAGTTAAAAAATATTTTGGCGATATCCCCGCCGGACCACCGGTTGAGCGCCAAAGCGCCTGGATAGCCAAACGCACGGGTACACACAAGCAAACCGTACAGGACCGCGTGCCGCAGGCGCGGGTTTACATGAGTTGGAACACACCGCAATGGGGCACAAAAGACGCCAACTATCTCGATCTGGTCAGCGATGTGCTTTCCGTAGGCAAAACATCCCGGCTGTATAAACGCCTTGTTTATGACGAGCAAATCGCCACCGATGTAAGCGCATTTGTCGAACCGAGGGAAATCGCCGGTCTGTTCCAGGTTCGCGCCACAGCAAAACCCGGCGTCCCGTTGCAAAAAATCGAAAATATCATCGATGAAGAGATGCAGAAATTGTTCAGAAACGGACCGACCAAGGCGGAACTCTCCCCTCACAACAACCCCCCAC
>CAYWBI010000095.1:0-15056 GCA_964456445.1 uncultured Calditrichaceae bacterium | reverse complement strand
AGGAGGAAAAATGCGTAAATTATTAATTGTTACAGCTTTATTGTTACTTATGATCGGAACAAGTTCTGCCCAGGGAATACAATTCAAATCCGTTACGGCACGCGCCGGTCTTATACTTCCAAATTCTCCCTGGGATACCGGCTTTTTAATCGGGGCAGAGGCGGATCTTGGGATAAATGTAAATAATATCGCCATTATGCCTGTCCTCAGTTATTGGCATACAAGCTATTCTTATAATTTCCTTGGTTCTTATGACCTGAGCCTAAGCAACCTGCAAATTGGGGCCGATGCTCATTACAGTCTCGAAGAGGCCACCAATGTTAAGGGGCTATATGCCGGAGGCGGTCTGTCTTTAAACTTTGAAACATTTGACTTTCCGACTTATTTATCTTCCGGAACATCAAGTACAACGGATACAAATATTGGCTTTAGTCTTTTGACGGGGTATAATCTTGCCCTTGGTTCCATGGATGGCGTTGTACAGGGGCGTTATAACCTTATAAGCGGTCTTAACACATTTGAACTTACCTTTGGAATAAAGTTTGACATGGCAAAATAGCTTGGTTTGATTTATAAAAAAGCCGCTTCTGATGATGCGGCTTTTTTGTTTAAAAATAATTTTAAAATCGGTTCATATATTTTTGCTTATATTTTTTCACGTCCTTATATTCTGTGTCTTTAAAAAACAATTGGCGCTTTAGCTCAGTCGGTAGAGCAAAGGACTGAAAATCCTTGTGTCCCCGGTTCGATTCCGGGAGGCGCCACGCGTTTTTACAGGGTTTGCAATTTTTATTGCAAACCTTTTTTTTTAAGTTAGCCTTTCACTGCTTCCCACAAATCTATAGCAGCCGTGTAGCCGGTTTTTATGCCACTTAAACGGACCAATCCATGGTTTTGTTGATTGGAACTTTTAATGCTATGTTTGATTTTTACAACACCCGGCTAATCATTAAAGATGAAACGGCGCATGGAAGAAACAAATTGGAAATGCGCCTGTATCAGGCAAGTTCAGAATCTTTCCTGGAGAGAAAAGCGCCCAATGGCAGGAATTCAAGTTCAATACCTTCATCGCGGTAGGTCTTATAACGCAGCCGACTTTGTGTTAGCCGTTCCGGATGATAGGTCTCTGCAAAATCAATTATATTGCCAAACGACCCAATCATATTCACGGGCAATGGATCGTGTAAGATTAAGAAATCTGCAGCGGGAAGCTGCTTGCTATTATTTGACAGGACAATGGGTTCGGTTACAGCCTGATCAGTTGCTTGGATGATGTGGGGGAGAAAGCTTTCCTGTTTCCAGGTCCACAACCGGTCATCTATTTTCGCCAGCTCCGCTCCCTCCTGTATAAAGATGGTGACGGTTTTGCCTTTCTCATACAAACCTTCACTGATATCACAGATGTATTTTGCCTTGTTGGCAATGCTCAGTTCAAGAAAAGTAACATGTTGTTTCATTAAAAACGCTTTCCAAATTCCAGCCGGATATCAAACATGGAATGGTTCTTTTGTTCGCCTAATTTTTGTGTGAACGGCAAGATACGGTACTGGGCCTTAAAGCCCATAAAATATTTGCCTTCGGTATCGGCGTCCAGCCCCACGCCGAAAATGCCACCAAGGGTCCATAAATATTGATCGCTGGTCTGAAGTTTATTGTTTTTTTCCGGAAAGTTCATTCCAAACACAGGTCCTGCCCCCGCAAAAACAAAGGGCCGGAAACTGTCGTCAAAATCTTCGCTGAACAATCGCCATTTGACCGTACCCATCAAATGCAACAGATATACATTGTTGATCTTGCCGATTTGAATGGGATAACCGGTATAGGGATCGACCAGGTCAATTTGGTTCTTGTCCCGTAGCATAAGGACGTCAAATGTTGCCCCGATATGAAAAGATTTATGATATGGGACTTCATAGAATCCCCCAAGACCGGAGCCGGTTTCTACCAGGCTGTAAGCAAAACCGCCTTGTCTTTTTATTATAGGCTGGGGGTCTTTCTCTACCATTTGGTCTATTTGTGCGTTTGAAAAAACAGGCATCAGGATAATGGCCATCAGGCTGATAAATATTTTTTTCATTGGTAACTCCTGGAAAACATGGTCTTCCGATAAATTAGTGTTTTTTTGTAGGTAAACCTGACCGGTATTTTTGCCCTTGCCCGGTTCAAATACCATGCAAGATATTATGTATAAGCGGCAAAAACACGGATCTGTTTTTTTTTACCTGATTAATATATTGGCAACCGGCTTCTAATAAAACCCATTTATCATAAATCCTAATTAAGTAAAAAAGTTCATTTATCCATCGCCCGGAGATCATTTTTATACATATTATTTATCAGGCTGACGGGATGGCGAACATCGACTACAGAATCCTTGCGGGTCTTACCATAGTCAAGTTGGATAATACAACCCGGGTTTCCGGTCAAAACCATTTCGGCATGTGTTGTATGTATATGCCCCATTTTCCGGTCGAGCAGTTTCATGGATGTATCAAAGTGTGTAATATTATAAACCCCCGCACTACCGCAACACCAATTGGATTCGGGCAATTCAATAAATTCTATACCGGGCAGGCTTTTTATGATGTTCCGTGGCGCGCTACTAATTTTTTGAGCATGAACCAGATGACAGGGTTCGTGATAGGTTACCGTTTTGTATAATGGTGTTTTCGGCGGTTTAAACCCGGTTTCATCCAAAAATTCCATGATGTCCTTTGTATGTTCCGCAAGCCAAGTGGCTTTATGCGCATATTGGGGGTCATCTTCCAAAAGACTGTCATAGGATTTCATAAATGAACCGCATCCCGCCGCATTGATTATAATATAATCGACCTGCTCATAAAATTGATCTATTATGTCCCTTGCCGCTTGTTGAGCTGCTTGTTGGTCCCCATTATGCCCCATAACCGATCCGCAACAATTTTGCCCCGCCGGTATAAAAACAGAATAATTATTATGTTCCAAAACTTCAATGGTATCGATATTAACATGGTTAAAAAAAATATCCTGAACGCAACCGCTGATCAACCCTACCCTGATGATAGGTGTTTCACCCGCTGGTTGCAATTGTGAATGAGCGTATGGCCGATACGGTTTAACCGCCGGTAATAATCCATGAAGTTCCTGCAAACGGCTGGAGACCGGTTTTAAAAGTTTAAATTTTGTAATCAATGTTTTTAACCCGCTTAGCTGATATATATATACAAGCATGCGCAACATCTTTAAGCGGGTTTGCCGGGAAAACAGCCAGGTAAGCAGGATTTTTTTTGCCCAACTGTTTTTATGGTGCTCTTCATAGAAGTCATGGATCTGATAGCGGGCCGCTTCTATCAAATGCCCATAAGGGACACCCGCGGGGCATGCGCTTACACACGCCTGGCAGTCAAGACAGTTCTCAAGGGATCCCACGTAAGCAGGACCGATGGACAGCTGGCCTTCTGAAACCGCTTTGATCAAGCGGATACGTCCCCGGGGAGATTCCCTCTCGAGACCGGTAAGTTCATAAGTGGGGCAGGTAGGCAGGCACATACCGCAGTGCATACAACTTAAAATTTGTTCGCTATCCGGGATAATTCCGGCTGAAACAGGGGTACGGGGCATTGTTTTCATGATTAAAATATTTTGCCGGGATTAAAAATATTGTTGGGGTCCAGTGCGGTTTTTATTTTACGCATCGTTTCCATGGCAGGAGTGCTGATCATTTTGGTCAGATATTTTTTTTTGGCCAGGCCAATACCATGCTCGCCCGTTATTGTGCCGCCCAGACGCAATGTTTCATCGTATAATTCGTCAAAAAAATGTTCCACCCGGATCAATTCTTCTTTATTGCGTTCATCGGTCAATACTGTTGGATGCATGTTGCCATCTCCGGCATGACCAAATGTGCCTACCTGCAATGAATATTTTTCGGCCAATTCATTTATTTTGTTGATAAGCTCTACCAGGTGAGAACGGGGAACCGTGGCGTCTTCCAATATGGTGGTCGGCTTGATGCGGGCCAGGGCAGAGAACGCGGATCGCCGTGCGGTTTTTAAGTTGTCGGCCTCTTTTGCGCTGGAAGCGATACGTATTTCCGTGGCATTGTTTGCTTTTAGGATTTGTTCCATGGCCTCGGCGTCATCTTTGACCTGTGCCGGATGGCCGTCCGTTTCCAGCAAAAGCAGGGCCCGGGCCTCGGTAGGCAGGCCGATATGGGCAAAATCTTCAACACAGCGGATTGTGGTTGCGTCTAAAAATTCCATGGTACAGGGTATAATATGTTTAGCGATAATATCCGAAACACTTTGGGCCGCATCCTGCATGGAAGCAAACAGGGCAAGCATGGTTTGCGATGCCTGTGGTTTTGGGATCAGACGTAGCAATATCTTTGTAAAAACCCCGAGTGTCCCTTCCGAGCCAACGATCAGGTCCCGTAGATTATAACCGGCAACATCCTTGACGTTTTTTCCGCCATTTTGCAAAATGGAGCCATCGGGCAATACCATTTCTACACCCATTACATAGTCACGGGTAACCCCGTATTTAAGCCCGCGTAACCCACCGGAGTTTTCCGCAACGTTTCCCCCGATGGTGCAGATTTTTTGACTCCCCGGATCGGGAGGGTAAAAGAGTCCTGCTGCTTCGACAGCCTGTTGTAGATTTTGTGTTCGGACGCCGGGTTCAACCCATGTGGTCATATTCTTCGTGTCTATTTCAAGAATCTTGTCCCAGTGGTTCATTAATAAAATAATGCTGTTTTTGTCTGCAATGGCGCCGCCGCTTAAACTTGTACCGGAACCACGGGGAACGATCCCGAAGCCTTCGTCTGCGGCCAATTTAACAAGTGCGCTTATCTGTGCGCTGTCATCGGGCTTGATAATTGCGTCCGGCATACTGCTTAAAAGCGGAACTCCATCATAGGAATAAACAAGACGATCCTCTTCAGAATCGAGAACGTTTGCCTCTCCAACGATGGCTTTAATCTTATTTATATAATCCAGGGACATGAGAACCCATTTGTTTGTATAAATTCAATTTATAAAAATTAGCCATTGGAAAAAATAGATCATTGTGATGTGATTGTTACAATACAGGCAAATATAGTGATATTATCAAAACTGATTGTTAAAAGGGTTAAATTTTATGCGAAATAACTGAACATTTTATTAAGTCTATTCTTTTGATATGTTAAGTATCAATGCAATAGGCTTGATGGAAAAAGTGTACTGTCTTTGTCTTTAGATATATATCACAATTGAGGGTATTGGAAGAAAAAGTGCTGTTTCGGGCGGTAAGTTAAAAAGGGCAGATGTCTTGACATTTTTTTAGAAAGATCAGCGGAAGACGGCTTTGATAGCCCCCCAGGTACGGAAAATACCTGAAATATTAGGGTGTACCATCATGATGGATGTTTGTCCTATCTGGCTACCATCACTGGAAATGGCGGTAATTTTATAGAAAAGGGCCCCGTTCCCTTTAAACAGTACATTTTGATCTTCATACTCATAATGATAACCAGCGCCCTGGGGATTGATCTGCGTTAGTTCCGTATATTTACTGTCGTCATTACTACGTTGTATGGAAAAATATTTTACTTCCTGCTCATTCTGTGTTGCCCAGGAGATATAAACTTTGTTTGCCCCGGGTTGGGCATTATACTCACTGAAGGTGACATTGCCCCCGGCGACAACGAAAGAAAATAACAAAAATAGTGTAAATAAATATTTGATGGACATACCGACCTGATTTTTTATCGATAAGTGAATTTACTCTTTTACGACTTGAATGCAAGCAAAATTAGCAAAAAGTACCTTTTTTGTACCACATTCTCTGGCCGAAGAATAAAAAAGCAAGGTATTTGTATTGTCGTCCCCGGGATAGATTTAAATCTCAGGCGAGGAGGCTTATTGATCCTTTAAGATTTTTTTATAGCAAATCATGAGTTGGCCTGATTTAATAGTAAAGTTCTACTAGGTTTCTTGTAGGTAAATTCTTAGATAGAAAGAATGTTCATTTGAGAGGATAACAGGATTGTCTAATTAAAATGGTCATTTGGGGCCAATTGTTTTTTGGCATGAAGGCAGTAGAGCTCAAGGGTAGGGTGCCGCTTCTGACTAACCCTGTCCTTGAGGGCGGGGTGGGAAGCCAACAGGGCAATTTATTGGGCTTTAGCCCTACAACCTCAGGGGCTAAAGCCCCGATGAATCAATCGGGTCGTTCGTCCCCGGGATAAATCCCGGGGCTAAGCAAAGAAAAAAAACAATTTGATTGAAATTCAAGGGGTTCACTTGTCCGTACCTTTTGCTTATTGAAACGAAATCAAATTCCAATGGTTTTTATTCATTTTTAATTCAGGAAGTATTCAGGTTCCTTAATAAGACTATTCTATTTCCACACGAAAGCCAGTAGTACCAATTTTATAATTCTTAAAAAACCATATAACTGTATGAAATTTACAGATCATGAAATGATGTAAATTTGTAATAATATTAAAATGAGTTAAAAAATCGATCTTAAGTGACGATAAACACTATACTGAAATAATCATATCTGAAATTTTATGGATAAACCAAATAGTCATAACAAGAAAGCACAAAAGTTAGTCGTTGCTATTTTAATTGTTCTTTCCTATTTAATTTTTACAAAAATAGGTCAGGAGCTGTCATTTAAATCATTTACGGCAATAACCTTTTGGTTGTCGGGCGGGTTGTCACTCGCTATTATGCTTATCTATGGCCGCAGGATCTGGCCGGTGATATTTGCAGGTTTCTTTATATCACAACTTCTTTTAAGTCCCTTTCCATTTGAAATATCCAATATCGTTTTTATTTTGTCTAATTCCATTGGCAATGTTGTAGAAGCATATACCGGTCTGTTGTTGTACCGGCATTATATTCAAAAAGCGAATTTTTTAACCCATGTGCGGATGTCCTTTATCTTTATGTCAATCGCCATTGGGGTTGCATTTGTCGGGGCTCTTTTTGTGATGATCAGCCGTGCCTTGATATATAAAATCCCTTCGGACATTTATTTAGTCATCTTTTTTAAATGGTGGATGGGTGATTTCCTGGGGGTTTTGATTGTTACGCCGTTTTTATACAGCATCTTTAAAGACCGGCGATTGAATTACCCTTTGTTGGGATTGGCGGAAATTAGTTCCCTGTTCACCCTGGTAATTATATTTTCCCAGTATGTTTTTGGCCCCTTTGTTGACAGCCAAATTATATATTCAATTCCCCTGCTTGTAATTCCTCTGCTCATGTGGATTGCTTATCGCTTTTCGCCCAGGGAAACATCCATTGCCGTGTTTATTATTGCGGTGGCGGCAATCTTTGGCACAATAAATGGGTATGGCCCCTTTGTTTACAGCAATACAAATGTTTCACTTTTACTCCTGCAGCTTTACCTCGGGGTTATTGCCATGCTTGCACTTGTTCAGTCGGCTTCGGTGGAAGAACGCAAGATGACCCAAAAGGAAGCAGCAAAATTACATGAATCCCTTGAGCGCCGCGTAATGAAGCGGACAATGGAACTTGCAACCATCAATAAAGAATTATTAGTGGAAGTTAATCAACGTAAAAAGGTTGAGAAAGCATTAAAAGAAAGTGAAGACCGGTTACGTTTTATTTTCGAGAATGCCAATGATGCTATATTTACGCTGAACCAGGATGGTGAATTCGTTTATACCTCGCCGGTTGTAAGCAAGCTATTCGGGCATAATGGCGAGTATTTTCATTCACATTCATTTTTAGAGCTTATTGATGTCAAGGATAAGGCTGAAGTTGAAAAATCTATTGGGGAAGTTTTTAACAACAAAATATCGCAGGTAACGGTAAATTACCGGGTTGAAATTGAGCCTGGGGATTATTGCTGGCATTCCACTTCAATTACCCGTACGCAAACCGCGGTGGGCAAGGTTGTATATATTGCCGTTGCCAAGGATGAAACCGAGCGCATATTGGCCGAAGAAGAACGAAAAAAATTAGAAGAACAATTTCAACATTCCCAGAAGTTGGAAAGCCTGGGTGTTCTTGCCGGCGGAATTGCCCACGACTTTAACAATCTATTAACCGCCATTATGGGGAACTGTGGCCTGGCTATGATAAATGTGCCGGAAGAATCCAAGGCTGTGGGTAATCTCCATAAAATAGAAAAAGCTTCCATACGTGCGGCAGATTTATGCCAGCAGCTTCTTGCCTATTCCGGTAAAGGAAAATTTATTGTAGGCCCTCTACAAATCAATGACATCGTCAGGGAAATGTCCAATTTGCTGAGCGTATCCATTTCCAGGAAGGTAAAACTTGAATTCAACTTTATGGAGGATATTAAATGTTTTGACGGCGACGCCAGTCAAATACGACAAATAGTGATGAATATTATTACAAATGCCTCCGAAGCCATCGGTGATTTACGAGGTGTAATAAAAATAACAACAAATATTGTAAATCTGACCCGGGACGATTTTAACGGGTATTATATGGCGGATGATATAGAAGATGGGGATTACATTTGTTTGGATGTGAGCGATAATGGTGCAGGCATGGATAAAAAAACAAAAGCAAAGATATTCGAACCTTTTTTTACCACTAAATTTACGGGGCGCGGTCTTGGGTTGGCTGCCGTGCTTGGAATTGTTCGCAGTCATAACGGGGCGCTTCGTATTGATAGTTCACCCGATAAGGGAACAACGTTCCGTATAATCTTTCCCGTCAGCAAAAAAAATACCCGACCCATAAAAGAAAATCCGGTCAGCGAAACAAAGTGGACGGGAAACGGGTTGATTTTAGTTGTTGATGATGAAGCGGATATACGCGATTTAGGACGGGCCACCCTGGAACAGGCCGGGCTAAAGGTCGTTACGGCGGATGATGGCCTGGACGCCATAAATGTCTATAAAAAATATGATGGTAAAATAAAACTCGTTTTAATGGATATGACCATGCCGAATTTAAACGGTGAAGAAACGTATAAAGAATTATGTAAGATGCATCCCGATGTAAAGGTCATACTCTCCAGCGGCTATTCCGAACAGGAGGCCACGAAAAAATTTAGCGATAGCGGTTTATGTGGATTTTTACAAAAACCTTATAAACCGTCGGATCTTCTGCGCAAAGTAAAAAACATCATTGATTGATTTTTTTAGTTCCAGCTTACCGATTGGTTTCTTCACCATTTTTACGGGCATTTTTTGCGTTTCGTATAAAATTTGGATATTTGCAGCGATATACCGGACTCTTTTTATAGGTCTTTTTAAAACGCACTTCGTCCATGGCCAATAAAGCTAAAATCAGTGGGTTTTGCGTTCTGTCCAACGGGGAAAATTCCGCGTGAACGGTTGGTTTTTCAAATCTGTTCCAGGGACATACGTCCTGGCAGATATCGCAGCCAAAAACCCAGTTATCCATTTTAGGCGCCAGCTCTTCTGGCAGCGGCCTGTCCCACATTTCGATGGTTAAGTAGGATATGCATTTGCGGGCGTCCAGTTTGTAGGGGGTCAGAGCCAGCGTGGGGCAGGCGTCGATACAGGTGGTACAGCTGCCGCAAAAATCGGTCATCGGCCGGTCATAAATCAGCTCCGTGTTCAACACGATTTCCCCGAGAAAAAGCCAGGAGCCATAATCGCGGGTAAGAATATTTGTATTCTTACCCTGCCAGCCCAGACCCGCCTCCACCGCCCAAAGTTTATCCTGAATGGGCGCGGTGTCCACAAACAAACGACCATCCACACCGGTTGTATGTTCCCGGATATCCGTCAATGCCGACTTTAGTTTTTTTTTGATGACCTTGTGATAGTCCCTGCCCCAGGCATAACGGCTGATCTTTGCCTTTTGCGGATCATCGCTTTGGATGCCCGGGGTGTAATAGTTGAGTCCGACGGAAACCACACTTTTAGCCTCGGGATAAAGCCTGGTTACCTCAAGACGTTTCTCAAGATAGTTTTCCATCCAGCGCATTGTGCCGTGTTTGCCCGCGGCGAGCCACTCCTTTAAATAAGCGGCCCTGTCCAATGTTTTTGCCGGAGCAATGCCAACTTTCTCAAACCCTTCGCTGTGCAGCCGTTGTTTGATAAAATCGGTGACGCGCTGTTTTTGTTGCTGGTCCATGGTTTCTTCCGAATCCGATGTTAAATAAACGAGCTGTATTTTATCGGAAAAAGCGGGCCCTGTCAAATTTTCCGCCGCCGGAAAACCAAACCGTCATAAATTGCATTCCGTAGAACCGTGTTGTATTTTAGCGGTGTTTTAATGAGTTGCCCAACGTTTTGGAAAAGAACGGTAAAGTTTTTTTTTATGATGTTTGAAATAATCTATGGCATAAATGAATCAGAGGTTTACATGGTCATTCTGCTGATTGTTTTGAAATTGTTGGTAATCTCTTCAACTTAGGAACTATAAAGGATTTTTAAATCATGAACAGTAAATTTTTATCTTATTTAATGTTAACATTAGTAAGTTGGTTTATGTTTGGGTGCTCTACCTCAATATCACCTAATTCTATGCCCATGCCTGAAAACAACTTAAATATTACAATTATCAAGGCAGATTCAACCCGTAATAATTTTTCAATGAAATCTTTTTCAGATTCACAAGATGGTGCGATTTATAACCCTGATACAAATGCAACTTCTTGTATTATGTTGGCCTACCCTCCAAACAGCGTTCCATATTCCTTCATTATGTCCTTTTCCGGCTCCGAAGTAAAAGAATATGAATGGGAAGGTTTACTTAGTTTAAATACAGTTTCCATAATAATGTCAATTGACTATGGCGATATTTATCATGGAATAAAAGGAAAAACCCGGATTACAAAATATGGTAAAGTGGGGGAAACAGTTGAAGGCAATTTTGAAGGTTCATTTTTTAGAATGAAAATACCTACAATTGATACCGTATTAATATCCGGATCATTTGTATTAAAAAGAAATGAAAACAGATAATTGTTTAGATTTGAAAATGATCAGAAAAATATTTTATTTGCTACGATGGCCGGTTCTGCCATTCTGCGGCTTAGTTCAGCAATCATATTAATCTTAACGGCTCTACTGGGTTTCTTGTGGGTAAATTCTTAGATAGAAAGAATGTTCATAAGAGAGGATAACAGGATGGTCTAATTAAAAAATGGGAATTTGGGACAGGGAATTGTTTTTTGGCATAAAGGCGGCTGAACTCAAGGGTAGAGTGCCGCCCCTTTTGTCTAACCCCGTCCTTTTATAGGGCGGGGTGGAAAGCAAACAAGGCCATTAATGGGGGCTTTAGCCCCGATGAGTCAAACGGGCCGTTAGTCCCCGGGATAACTCCCGGGGCTGTTCAAAGTAAAAAAACAATGTGTTTGAAATTCAAGGGATTCACTTGCCCGTATCTTTTGCTTATTGAAACGAAATCAAATTTCAAGGGCTTTCATGCCTTTATTAATTCAGGAAGTATTCAGGTCCTTTAATAGGCCTATTCTATTTCCATACAAACCCAATAGAACCTTTTTATCTTTTTCATAGCGTTTGCGCGGCGATTTCCCCTCGACATCTTTGGCCGCATGAATTTTGGATAGACGCTGCATATATTCATAGCTCATCGCTTTGTGCCGGGAATTACCGGCCTGAACGTTGTCGCCGTCTATGTAAATATTTCCGGTTTTTAACACATAATACATTTTAGGCCCGTTTTTAATTAAAGGGATTTACATAACATTTAAATTGAAAAGTATGATGCTTATGCGCAAGTTTTTGGTTGTACTGGGGTCATATAAAATATATGTCGGCATTCGGTACGAATCGAGATTAAATCACTAAAGGAAGTTTTGATGCAAGAATCTGAGTTGATAGCCAAAATTAAAAGCGATGACAGCGCAGCATTTAAAACTTTCTATGAAATTTACAAAGATATGATCTACAACGTTTGTTATCGAATGCTGAATAACAAACAGGACGCCGAGGACGTCACGCAGGATGTTTTTGTAAAAGCTATCCGCTCTATGCATCAATTCCGCAGTGACGCAAAACTCTCTACATGGCTTTACCAAATCACAATCAACACCAGTTTAAACTATACGCGCAAGAAACGAATAGCTGCGTGGCTTTCTTTGGATTTTCTGGTGGAAAAAGATGAATATATTTTGGACAACGCACAAGCCGGACCTGATGCCGAATTGGAAAAGAGTGAATCGGAAGCGCAGGTTCTTCGGGCTATCCATTCGCTGCCGCCGCGACAGCGCATGGCAGTTATTTTGCAACGCTATGAAGAACTTTCATACAAAGAAATCGCTACGGTCATGAAAACTTCGCTATCCGCCGTGGAATCGCTGCTGCATCACGCAAAAGATAATCTGACTGAAAAATTAATATCGCTGTTAAAATAATTCGATTTTGGGTGCAAGTTGTAGGGCATTGTTGAGTCTAATGTTTTAAAGAGAGGAAACAAGAATGAAACACAAAGAAATTCAAAAAAAATTGCTTCGTTATATCGATGCCGGGCTGCCGCAAGAGGAGAGAAAGGAAATCCAACTCCATCTCGAACAATGTGAACAGTGCCGCAAAGCGGTCCGATTGCTCTCCGGCATCTGGAGCCTTTTGCCGCCGGTAAGCCGGGCGCAGCCTTCTCCCTTTCTGTGGAATAAGATTTCGGCGCGCTTAGCGGGCAAAACGCAAAAGGAACACTTGATTCATAGAGCGGGGGCATTTATCCGTCAAACAGCACGGCCTGCATTGACAGCCGCGGTGGTCGCGTTAGGCTTATTTATTGGCATTCAGCTTGGAAACTATTTTATCCCGCAAGAATTGTACAGCCTGCGGGCCGGGAACACCTCGCCTCAATCACACAGCGAATTTGGCCTGGATAATTTCCAGGTTCTTTCTACCGGTTCTTTAGGTGGAGAATTGGCGGTATTTATGAATTATGAAAATAAATAAGAGGGTACTATGAAAAAAAAGGCATTTATCTACTTTGTTCTCATCATTACCATAATAAACCTGTCGTCTCTGGGTGTTATCTTGTATCAACGTCAGAAAATATCTGTTCTTCCTTATGCGATGAAAAAACAAAATGTTTTCGAGCAAGTAAAGCAGGAAGTTAAACCCACGCCAGGGCAAATGGAACAATTTCAAAAATTGCGGCTTGCTTTTCACGCACAATTGGATTCCCTTTCCGCAAACGTTGCGAAAAAGAACAAATTGCTGGCAGCGGTAATCAGGAAAGAAAAACCGGATAAGCTGGCCATTAATCAGCTTGTTCAGGATATCAATGCGATTCAAATGGAATCAAAATATTTGGTCATTCGCCACTTTTTTTCGATTAAAAAAATATTAAGCAAAGAGCAACAGGAAAAATTTTTTAACATCGTTTTACAACGCTTCATCGAAAAAAATCAATTATCCGGCCCTGACTGCATTTTGCGAAAAGGAGAATAAGGTAATGTTTAGCGCTAAAATGACCGTATTTTCCATCGTTTTTATTACAGTGATTTCGGCAGATCACGTTTTTTCACAGCAATTGAATGGAGAAAAATTGAATCTCGGGCAATGTATTGAGATCGCCCTGAAAAACAATCCGCAAATTCTTGCCACACAACTTGGCGTGGCCGGGTTAAAAACGAATATTCCCCAGGCAAGCGCCGGATTTTACCCATCGTTTAATCTGAATGCCAGCGCTGGCCGTCTTTCAGCACAACCCGGTTACAATGCGGGAAAAACCGGAGACAATTATAATGCCGCCCTTTCCATGCGTTATAATATTTATCAGGGCGGCAAGACCGTTGCCTCGGTCCATGCGGCCCGTTTCAATTATGAAGCCGGCAAATCAGGATTCAGAGGTAGTCAGCAGGATTTGATTCTTGCTGTTGTGGCAGCGTATTATCAACTTTTGCAGGAAGAACAATTTACCCGCGTCGCTGAAAAATCCTTGCAGCGCGCCGAGAGCCATTTGGATTTTGCCAACGCCCGTTTTGAAAACGGGCTCGCTTCCCGGGCGGATATTCTGAAAGCTAAAACGGAACAGTCCAACGCCAAACTTGATTTGATACATGCGCGCAATGCCGCCGCCATGGCACGCGGAAAGTTGAACAACGCACTGGGGCAGGAAGTGGGTTTGCCCATCAAAATTGTCGATGACCTGAGTGCGGGGCCGGTGGATGAAACATCAGGGAATAAAAGTAAATTTCAAACATTTGTCGGGCAGTCTTTTGAAAAGCGGCCGGAATTGAAAAAAATAGCGGATCAATTGCTGGCGCAAAAATCGATTATACGTCTGGCCAAAGCGGATTATTATCCCAGTGTTTTTCTGGACGCCAATTATAATTTTAACGGAGCGGATGTTTCGCAGCTTTATCAATCGAACTATATCGGATTGAGCGTTAGTTTGCCGCTCTTTAGCGGATTTTCCCGCCCGGCGCGGGTATCACAGGAAAATTTGCAACTGCGGGCTCTGGAACAACAGGCGGAAGCGTTGCAACGGCAAATCAGCTTGGAAGTATGGAATGCATTTTTAGCGCTCAAGGAAGTAAAAGAACGTATCGTAAATACGCAGGTTTTTTTTAAAGACGCCAGGGAAAATCTGGATATTTCCGAGGGTGAATATAAAGAAGGCGTCGGTTCCATGCTCGACGTTCTGGATGCCGAAACGACTTTTGTCGCCGCGCAACAGCGTCATATTGAAGCGCTTGCCGATTATAAAATCGCGCAAATGGTTTTACAACGAGCGGTGAGCGGGAAATACTTTGAGGAGATTTTAAAATGAGGAAAAGTTTGATGGCTTTTATACCTGCGGTTATTTTAATGGGCATGGTGGTAAGTTGCGGCATGTCCGGCGATGCACAAAAGAACGCCAATTCGATACAGACGGTTACCGTCACGCGCCGGAATATGAGTTCGAGTGTTCTGGCGACGGGTATCATCAAGCCGATGGTTGGAGCCGAAGTGCGCGTGGGCTCCCGGGCTTCGGGAACCGTTCAGCACCTTTACGTTAATATCGGCGACATGGTGGAAAAAGGGCAGGTTTTGGCAGAGTTGGACCCTGCGGAGCTGCAGGCTCAATACAATCAGGCCAAAGCGGCGCTGGAAAATGCGCGCGCCAATGCTGAATACGCTGAAC
>CAYWBI010000094.1:0-15166 GCA_964456445.1 uncultured Calditrichaceae bacterium | reverse complement strand
AAAGGCGATGGCGTTTTTTTTATTCTTTTCGGTATCGTGGTTCATTCCGCTCTCCATTTTTACTGACGATTATCTTAAACGGATCAGAAAGGGGTGCGCCTCTCCGGGACCCTCCTTTTGGGGCGTGGCATGGCGGATTTGATGGGCTATTTCTATCGAAGTGCGTGCATCATCCAGACCAAAGCCCCTGCCGGCAAGTACGTCTTTATAGATTTCCGTATGCAAATCCGTAAAACCGCCGGAAAATTCAATCTCTTCGCTATCCACGGTTATCGAGCGATAGGTGGGTTTCCCTTCCTGAACGGTTTGCTGCGGAAGGTCATCCTTTTCGATCGACAGGTACCAGCGCACACGGGCATTTGTCAATTCGATATAGCCGCTGGCCCGGCGTGGTTCCAGCAGGAAAACCTTGTGGTTTTGTACCTCGCCAAAAATCCAGGCCAGCATATCAAAGAAATGGATACCGATGTTGGTGGCAATCCCACCCGATTTGGGGATGTCGCCCTTCCATGAATAATCGTACCATTTACCACGGGAGGTGATATAACTCAAATCGATTTCATGCTTTTTACCTTTGGGAAGGGCGTCGATTTTTTTCTTTAGCGCCAGCAGCGAAGGATGGATACGCAATTGCAGGACATTATATATTTTTTTACCGCTTACCCGTTCCAGTTCCGCCAGGGCATCCAAATTCCAGGGGTTGAGAACCAGCGGTTTTTCGCAAATGGCGTCGGCGCCGATACGCAGGGCAAAACGGATATGGGCGTCATGAAAATAATTTGGCGAGCAAATACTTACATAGTGTAAACGGTGAAGTTCACCCTTAAGCCGCAACAGCTCCGCATGGCGATCGAAACGTTCAAACTCGGTAAAAAAATCCACATTGGAAAAATAGCGGTCCAGTATGCCTACGGAATCGCTTTTATCAAGGGCGCATACCAGGTTATTATCGGTGGCCTTTATGGCCTGCAAATGACGCGGGGCAATATATCCGGCGGCCCCGATAAGCGCAAAATTTTTCATAAAACCCTTTCTTATACTCTCAAAATTTATTGGCAATCCTGTAACATCCAGCGGCGCTTAAGGTTAACAAATATTAACAAAAGATTAAAGACAAAATATGGGTATTAAAACAGAAATTCATTTTAGATAAGTATAAAAAAGTTTGGATGGCTTTAAACCGGCATGATCTTTACTGCCGTTTGGTGATTTTACCGTTTGGCAACAGGAAATTATTTTCATATATCGTGATTCTTTTACATGCCGCACCGAACATTCCAAATGGGAAAGCGGCGTTTCATGTTCTTTAGCCGAAGCATGTGATACATGAATATGATTGTTCCTTCGTCTGCATCAAAAGCAAAATAAAATTTCAGCCGGAACCAACTATTTATAATAGATATCAGACCATGGAATGATGATTCTTGTCACACAAGCCCATCAGGAACATAGTAAATTAACATTTCGCTTCATTTGGAAGAAATCATTAAACCGGCTAACTTAGGTTTATTGTAAAACATGTTTTTTTTTAATCCACATACGCAGGAAATAGAAGAAGAATATTCTCATCTATGAACTCAAACAAACATATTCATCCGGTTTTTGATCGCATGATTCAACGGGAAACAAAGGAAACTCTGCTGAAGCAACAAGGCAAAACCCTTTGGCTGACGGGACTTTCCGGTTCGGGAAAATCCACCATAGCCATTGGCGTGGAAAAAGAGCTATATCAAATGGGTTATTTGACCCAAATTCTGGACGGCGACAATATCCGTAGCGGCATAAACAACAATCTTGGCTTTTCCGCTGAAGACCGTATGGAAAACATCCGTCGCATCGCCGAAGTGAGCAAACTGTTTATCCATTGCGGGGTTATCACCATCAACAGCTTTGTCAGCCCTACCCGTGCCATCCGCGGGCTGGCCAGGGACATCATCGGCAGAAATGATTTTATTGAAATTTATATCAATGCCACGCTTGATGTCTGTGAAAAACGGGATGTAAAGGATTTATATAAAAAGGCACGGCGAGGCGAAATAAAAAATTTTACAGGGATCGACGCTCCATTTGAAGCGCCGGAAAAACCCTTTCTGGAAATTCATACCGACCGGCAAACGGTCGATGAATCCATTCAAACCGTCATAAAAAATATATTACCACTTATCAAGAAGAAATAAACCATGAAGAACTATTCGATCACGCATTTACGTGAACTTGAAGCGGAATCCATTTATGTGATCCGTGAAGTAGCCGCACAGTTTGAAAACCCGGTGATGCTTTTTTCCGGCGGGAAGGATTCCATCGTTATGTTCCATTGCGCATTAAAGGCCTTTTATCCCGCAAAGGTCCCTTTTCCGCTTTTACATATCGACACCGGGCATAACTTTCAGGAAACGCTGGATTTCCGGGACAATTTGATGAAAGAAACAGGCAGCCGGCTGGAAGTACGCTATGTGGCAGAATCGATAAAACAAGGCAAGGTAGCCGAGGAGACAGGCCCCAACGCCAGTCGTAACCGGGCCCAAACCGTTACCCTGCTCGATGCCCTGGAAGAACTCAAGGTGGATGCGGCCATGGGTGGCGGACGGCGCGACGAAGAAAAAGCCCGCGCCAAGGAGCGCTTCTTTTCCCATCGTGATGACTTTGGCCAGTGGGACCCTAAGAATCAGCGCCCTGAGCTATGGAATATTTTTAACGGTCGGAAGAATATCGGTGAGCATTTCCGGGTGTTCCCGATCAGCAACTGGACGGAGCTCGACGTCTGGCAATATATCCGCCTTGAAAACATTGCGTTGCCCAATCTCTACTTTACCCATGAACGTGAAGTTGTAAAACGGGATGGCACCTTGTTGGCAAAGTCCCCCTTCTTAACCTTACGCAAGGGTGAACAATGGGAAAAAACAATCGTCCGGTTCCGCACCATCGGTGATATGACCTGCACCGGGGCGGTAGAATCCAAAGCCAATAATCTTGAAGATATCATCCATGAAATAGCCGCAACCCGGGTTACCGAACGCGGTGGACGCGCCGATGACAAACGTTCCGAAGCCGCCATGGAAGACCGTAAAAAAGAAGGATATTTTTAGTATGAGCCTCGACATTTTAGACACCTATGATACCAGTGAACTCCTGCGTTTTACCACGGCCGGCAGTGTGGATGATGGCAAAAGTACGCTAATCGGCCGTTTGCTGTATGACAGCAAGGCCATTTTTGAAGACCAGATGGAAGCCATCGAACGTGCCAGCCGCAAATCGGGCGGCGAAGAAGTAAACCTCGCCCTGTTAACCGATGGCCTGCGCGCCGAACGTGAACAAGGAATAACCATTGACGTTGCCTATCGTTATTTTGCAACGCCAAAACGTAAGTTTATCATTGCCGATACCCCCGGTCATGTGCAATATACCCGCAACATGGTTACCGGCGCTTCCACGGCCAATGCGGCTATTATTTTAATTGATGCCCGCCATGGCGTTATCGAACAAACCCTGCGTCATGCTTTTATAGCGTCCTTGTTGCAAATCCCCCATGTGATCATCTGTATAAATAAGATGGACCTGGTGGATTATTCCGAAGAAATATTTGAAAAAATTCGCGCGGAATTTATGCATTTTTCCGGCAAGCTGGATATCCAGGATATCCGTTTTGTACCAATCAGCGCTTTAAAGGGCGATAATGTTGTGGACCGCTCTTCCAAAACAAATTGGTACCAGGGCCCGACTTTGATGTACCTGCTCGAAAACATATACATCGCAAGTGATTTCAATCATATCGATGCGCGTTTCCCCGTGCAATATGTTGTCCGGCCACAATCCGCTGATTTCCCTGATTACCGGGGTTACGCAGGACGGTTGGCCTCCGGCACCTTGCGGGTCGGCGACAAGGTTAAGGCATTGCCCTCCGGTTTTAGCTCGGCCATCAAGAGCATTGATTTTTACAAGGAGACGCTTGAAATGGGTTATGCCCCACAATCGCTCACGGTAACGCTCGAAGATGAAATCGATATCAGCCGTGGTGATATGATCGTGCGCGAAAACAATGTGCCAACTATTTCACAGGATGTTGACATCATGATTTGCTGGCTTAATGAAAAGCCAATGACGCCACGGGGAAAATACGCCATCAAACATACAAGCAACGACGCCCGTTGCATGATCCGTGAAGTGCAGTACAAAATCAACATCAACACACTCGATAGGGACAAGGAGAACAAAACCATTGGGCTGAATGATATTGCCCGGCTGACCTTGCGCACAACCAAGCCGCTCTATTATGATTCCTATCGTAAGAACCGCGTAACCGGCAGCCTGATACTTATCGATGAGTCCACCAACGAAACGGTTGGCGCCGGGATGATTGTGTAAAAAAATGCGAATCATGCACTATTAAAATAAATGAAAATGCGCCGGGGAGGCTTCCTGCGGCGCATTTTTTTTATGGGATATTCTAATTTTTGGTTACCGACAAATTATTTTCCCGGTTTTAAAAATATAAAGACTTTTATGCTTCACAATATATCCGCCAATTTAATAACATGTATAAACAATAACCTGTTTTTTCCTTAAACAAACTTGGAAAATTCCAGGCATTTTTTAGTAAAGTTTCTATTAAGAAACCAAGCTTTCTATTTTGAATCCAAGCGGTTGGGAAGGATTATATTTGTTTTATATTTTATTTATTTACTTATTAAACCGGCCTTTCTCATTTCGTCTTTCAAAGCCGGTAAGTTTGGCTTGTGGTTATATAAATTTTCCAAATATAAAGAGGTTTCTTCTTTTTTAGAATCGATTTGCTTAAGTAAAATTAATGTACGCATCATCAATTGATACGTTTTTCTATTTCTACCATAAGAATTGAATTCTGCATTGTTTTTATTTACAATAAGCGCAAAACATTCCGACGGATATATATTGAGAATAGGGGTTACTAATTTTCCAAGATCATTAGAATTTGCATTATGCCGGGCACAGGCCAATATTTCCTTAAATCGTTTTTCAATTTCCAATAATTGAATATAAAATACCGTGTGATAACTCTCTTTAAAAGTATCAACAAATTTAATTTTTTCATCCTCATTAAAATAGTCCCTTAAAACTTCATAATATCTTATTTTATGTTTATCCTTCACATAGTTTTTCAAAGCATTGATATATAAGTTTTTTTGCTGTTTTTTATCCAAATTATTGATAAGATAAAAATCAAAATCATTTTCCCATTTTTGAAACGCCATTCCGGCAACCCGGTTAAAATCTTCTTCCATTTTTTTTAGTTTGTATTTTTCCATCAACAGCATTGCAATTTTTTTATCGTATTTAGAAAATGATTCAGCAGTGTTTAACCATAAAGTTTCATCAGCAAGTATTTCCGCTATATTGAGAATGATATATGAAGCCCCCCAATTTTCAAAATTATGTCTCTTTAATTGTTTATAAAGATAGGTTGCCGTTGTCCTGTTTACGACCAATGTTTCAAACAATTTTTCAAATTCCCTGATATTATAGAATATTCTTTCATCATCATCATCGTCAACTGCCCCGGAATTATCATGAAGTTTGATCCTTTCAAAAATAATATCTACAAGCTTTTCCACAACGTTGTCAGCTTTAACAACATTGAAAATATTTGAAGAAATTTTATCCATTGTATCCATAAGGATGGTATGCACACTTGAATTGAACTCGCCATCAAAAATGCAATAATCATCATTATCTAATTCAGGTAAGTTTTGCGAGCCTTCATAAATTCCTAAGGTGATGCGAATGCCATCTAATAAATTCCCTTTATCAAAATAACTTATTGCCTGGTTTAGGTATGGCGCAAAAGCATCTCGGATCATATCATCTGCATAATTATAAAGTCCTTCATCGTTCCAATATTCATGTTCATGATAATATTCATTTTCAATATTGTCAAAATCCAAAACAGATAAATCGTTATGAATTTTATTTTTCACAATATCAATTTTTTCTCCGATAACATTATCAATATCTTCGGATACATCTTTTGTGAATTCGATAAATTGTTGTTGAAGATTAATATCCCTATCCAACAATTGCTTTAGGAATTTTAGCTTCTTGCCTTTTTTCACTTTTTTAAATTTACCATTAAATTTATTTTGCGAAAGGGTTTCCTGCTCGGGAATTGTATTGTCGATATATTTATTCTTTAATATTTCAAGCGCAAATGCTACTTCATGTTTGCATATTCCAGCAAAACTGTAAGGGCAATTGCATTTAAAGTTCAATTCATTATTGGCAATATTAAGGCTTACTTTATATTTATTGGTACCGTAAACCGTTCCTTCAAAGAGCTGGCCTTTTTTCTCGATTTTACCGACTTCATTTGTTTCAAAATAAATATAGCCTCTTTCAAAACTACTTGAAGTGGCAAGTTGTTTAATATCTTCGATAGTGAAAATCATATTTTCTGCATTATCCGTTATATATTATAATTTCCTTTATTTCTGTTAAATGCACGGTGTTCGAACGCAATATGACTAAATCCATTATCCTGATTTAAGAAACATAAAAACGCCGGACCCTTGGCCACGCAAAGTCCCAATAAAATTTAGAGATGCTCTCTTTGTTCCATGATGTATGTGAAAAACGAAATTCTTACAACAAACAAAACAATATTAACAACAATAGAAATAATTTGCACTGCCGTAATGTACGCTCTATAAATATTATGCCCTGCTTCAACAGACAAACTGCCTTTGCTTTTTGTATTGCTCCCCTAAATTAATAAAATTAAGTTTTAAAGAACAAATTTGGCCCAAAAACTGGGCCTGAGTACGGGACGGATTATCTAACTTGACGAAAGTCGTCCCAAATTATATTTGCCGCCAATTAACCCTGCTTTAAAATCCCAGCCCTGTTTCATGGGAGGATATCCGCTGTGTTAATGATTGGCGCCAGCGGGCAAATACATTTTTCAATAACCAACAATTAATTTTGCCTTAGCAATATGTTCTTGTGAAAAACCGTTAAAAATAGCTTTAAGGCAATCAGTAGTTTTTTTATTCATCTTTTGACTGAGAATAGCGCGGTCTTTAAGCAAATCATCTGCCCCCACACGGTCAGGCATAAAATCCAATCCAAAACGGTGACCGAAATGATCCCCGTTTTGGATATAGATTTATTTAATTTATGGAAGTTAAAAAAATTATTTCAACGCATCCAACACAATACCCGGGGTGATCAATTCCGGCAGAAGCTGCGGTTTACTGTCCTTTCCGGTTGGATAATAAACGTATAAAGGCACGCTGTTGCGCCCAAAGGAAGCAAGCGCCCTGGTCACCTTCTCGTCACGGTTTGTCCAATCCACCTTTATCGCTTTGATCCCGCTTTCCCGAAAAGCCTTAATCACATTATCAGAGTGAAAGGTAATGCGGTCGTTTACCTGGCAACTGAGACACCAGGCGGCGGTAAAATCGAGGAAAACCGCTTGTCCCTCTGCACGATAATCGGCCAGTTTTTGCGCGTCAAATTGCTCCCAGGGGATACCATCCATGGATGTCTCCACGGATGAACTATTTGCTGGTGCGGCGAACAGATCGATGCTGTCGATTGTAAAAAACAGGCTTATAACCAGGAGGATTAGTGCAAGGGTGGTGGAGATTAATCGGGTTTTGGGCGGCATGGCCAAATTGCCCCAGCGTCCATAAATCCAACCGGCAACGCTAAGCACCAATAACCCGGCCAACACAATAATCACCATCATGGCGCCCGTTTGTTGGGCCAGCACCCATAACAACCAAAGCACGGTGGACAAAAGTAAGAATCCCATAAATTGTTTCATCGACTCCATCCAGCGACCCGGTTTAGGTACAAATTTCAACAACGATGGTATGGAGGCCAAAAGAACATACGGCGTTGCCATCCCTAAGCCCAAAAAGGTAAAGACCAGCAACGAGGCCCATGCGGGTTGGGTCAATGCAAAACCCAGGGCACTGCCCATAAACGGGGCCGTGCAGGGCGTGGCCACAACCGTGGCCGTTACACCGCTTATAAATGAACCAAGCCAGCCTTCCTTGTTGCCTGTTTTTCCCTCAATCGTCGTCAGGGAAGTACCTATTTCAAAAACACCGAACATACTCAGTCCAAACAAAAACAAAAAAGCGGTGAGCACAATGATAAAAATCGGAGATTGCAATTGAAAACCCCAGCCGAGTTGTTCCCCTCCAGCGCGCAGGACAAGCAGAATGCCCGCAAGAACCCAAAAAGAGGCCAGTACGCCAAAAGTGAAAACGACTCCATGTTTCCATGCCTGGGAATGCTCGTTATGTGCTGTTTGAACAAAGCCCATTATTTTCAAAGAAAGTACCGGTAAAACACAGGGCATCAGGTTCAGGATCATACCTCCGATAAAAGCGAAAAGCAAGATCATAATAAAACTGTGTGAGTTTGTCGATACCTCCGCAGCCGATGAATCGAACAATTTGCCAAACGGTACATCGACTTCCAGCGCCCGTTCCGAATTTGGGCCGCGCCAGCCCTGTTCGGATACCAGCACGCCTTTTAATCCTGTCAGACCTTCAGAAACTGTCCCGGGCTTTTTTAATTGAATGGTCAGTAAACCATTTTTAAAATCTGCATTTTGTTCAGCCGAATAGCTGATAATATCCGCATCGTACGGGAAAAACCCGATCGTCCCTGGTGCATCCTTGTACCATTTGGGGGCCAGGGCTTGCAGCGTATAACCGGCATCATTTTCGGCGGCGGCAAATTTCCAGCCGCTTTGTTTTACCGGCAGATTTATCCGGGCGACGGCAAATTCGGTTGTCCATTGTGCATTGGGCAATGGCATCATATTTTTTACCGGCAGGGCAACAGACAGCTCCACGCCACCGGGGATACAAACATCAGAACATTCCAACCAGTCGATTTTTGCACCGATTGTAATCGTCTTGCCCGCGGGAAGTGATTTATCCGTCTGCATGGTAATCAAAAAACTGTAGGTATTATGATAACCGTATGAAACCAGGGGTGGGGTATCGATTTTTTCCGGAAAGGGCCACTGAATTTCCCCGGCTGTGATTCCTGCGGGCAATTGCCAGTCGATCGATGTTGGCAGCCCGGCATCCGCCCCGTTGCGCCAGTAGGTATGCCAGTGGGGATCATTTTTCATCTGCACCAGCAAGGTAAAGTCTTTGCCCGGCTGGATCGATGTTGTTTCCGATACAAGCGTAGCCTCAACGTGGGCCGAACGGGCGCTGTTTTTATCCCCGGCGAGAAGCACCGAACCCAGAAGCAAAACCGATAACATGCTTATAATAATTTTTTGCATTTTTTTAATTTCTCCGATTTGGTTAAAGCTGTATTTTACATTGTTATGCATCGTTTAATATCACAAAATTATAAAAAGAAGATGGTATAAACAAACGGGAAAAGGCTATTCAACTTCGCTTTTGAGCAGATGGGCCCTAATATACATGAACAAGAAAATTCTTCACCTGGCTATCCCGAATATTATCGCCAATTTGGCCGTTCCCCTGCTGAGTTCGGTTGATACCGCTTTGGTGGGGCACTTAGACGGCGTTTATTATATCGGGGCGGTGTCGATCGGCTCGATGATTTTCAATTTTATTTATTGGGGCTTTGGCTTTCTGCGGATGGGTACAACCGGTCTGTCGGCACAGGCGCTCGGGGGCAAGGATAATGGCGAAGTATTGCATATTCTCTTACGGGCACTGGCCGTAGCCATGCTTGCCGCGTGTCTGTTGATACTTGGTCAGTGGCTTATCGAGGATATCAGCTTTTATCTGATAAATGCTACCGCGGATGTAGAACGATATGCACGAAGTTACTTTCGGATACGAATCTGGGCTGCCCCGGCAACACTTGGCTTGTATGCCTTTACCGGCTGGTACCTTGGGATGCAAAATGCACGCTATCCACTCTATATCACCATTTTTGCCAATGTGGCCAACGTGATTTTCGATATCTGGTTTGTCAATTATGCCGGGATGTATTCCGACGGTGTGGCCTGGGGGACCGTGGCGGCACAATACCTTGGTTTGATATTGGCCATCTTGCTTTTTATTAAAAAATACAAAAATTATCTTGGTTTTTATAAACGCACCGCCCTGTTACATCCGGAGAAGATAAAAGCTTTTTTCATGCTCAACAGGGATATTTTTATCCGTACCATCAGCCTGCTTTTTGTCTTCTCTTTTTTTACGGCCAAATCAGCAGAACTTGGCGATGATTTGCTTGCTGCAAATACCATACTGATGCAGCTATGGATGATTTTTTCATTTGGCATCGATGGCTTTGCTTTTGCAGCGGAAAGCCTGATTGGAAAGGCAATTGGCGCCGGGGACAGAGACTCTTTACGTAAAACTATCCGGTATATCTTTCTTTGGGGAAGTGGGCTGGGTTTGCTTTTTAGTATAATTTATGCACTTGGCGCCGCAACCATTCTCGGTTTTTTTACAAACAATTCCGCGTTGATCAGACTTTGTCTTAGCTATATGGGCTGGACCATAGCCGCGCCGTTTATAAACAGTTTTTGCTATATCTGGGACGGCATTTATATCGGCGCCACAGCAAGTAAGGCCATGCGTAACACCATGTTATTTTCTGTCTTTGTGACTTTTTTGCCACTCTTTTATCTGGGACGATATTTGGCGGGGAATCATGGCATTTGGGCAGCCATGCTCATCTTTATGGGCATGCGTTGGCTTACCATGCAATTATTGGCCAAAAAACACATCTACGCAGTAACATCCCATTAAACATTTTACCTGTACTGCGTATATATTTGACGTATAGCGGCGTTTATAAATTATTATAGAGCCTTACAATGAAACAACGATTTGGCTAAGCGGAGCGAAGATTACACCACTTACCTTGATGTAGAACATGACCGGTAAAGTACAAAAAAACTGAAATTCACGCCACAGTCCTTCGCTTCCACTTGAGCCGATGGTTAGCAATTTAAATTATTCCAAAAATTGAATAGGGAAATCTTATTAAATAATATTCATATCCCAAACCATCCAACTTAGGATACTCACCCCAGAATTCATCATGTATATATTTTTTTTCAACAAAATGATATTCAGAATAATCGTTATATTCAGCTGAATCATTTCTTAGATAGTATAAATTTCGCTCACGAATAAGAATATACTTTTCATTAATTGTAAAAAAATCTGTCTGTCGAAGTTCTTTTATAGTACTTGAATCTGCCTCTAAATTCAGAAAATTCAAGAATTTTTTATCAACATCAGGATGCATTCTTAAAAACCATTCTTTGAGATATGGATAATTAAATGATTCCGTAGAAAAACATATCTCTATTTTATCTCTAAACACCTTATTATTTACTGTTAAGTTAAAAGTATCTCTATTAAAAAATGCAATAGTGCTTCCGCAGTGCCATAGCAAAAAACCGTCTGATTTTAATTTATTGTAACTAATATATCTTGGGATATCATTTATATCTATTGAATTTTCATCCAGACCTTTGCATACGAAAACTTCAATAAATACAAAATAAGCTATAAAAATGACGACAGGAATTGATATTATAATAATTATTCGTTTCATAATATTTGCGTAAATTATACTGTATTGATAACGGGGCGCGTTTTTTGAGCTCCCGTGCAGCAAAATGTTATGCTTATTTTTTATAATTCATCGAGCTTGCCACTAGTCACAGATAGCTCTAAACCAGTTTCATTCTTGTCAACGAAAAGCCGAGTCCCATCTGTAAACTCTATGCAGAGCTCATTGGCCCTGTGTCTAAAAATGGACTTTACCACTTTGCCCTTGAGAAATTTCTCAGCTACTAATTGTTCTTCTTGCAGATCCATGAGTTAGATTATCTTGATTCCTGTTTGATTGTTATGAATCCCTCTGTCCAATGATCACTATCAATTTCGTATTCATCAATACAGAATCCATCCCGTGAGTTTTGGAAACCAGATTGTTCTGATAATCGCTGAATTGCATTTTTTGCGTTTTCGTAGGATGAATATACACCTATCAATTTTACGTCTTCGGTGTCTGGTCCTATTTCATGCTCATGCTGTAAAATGTAAACCTTTTTCATTATTATCTGCTTTGTTCATAGGTACATAACGCCATGTATTAAGGCGATTTGCGATTGTCAATATTTGAATCCTGATTCATGCTCCCACTAGCAAATTTGCCTTGAATACTTTGTTAGCAGCTGTGCCTACTTGATTACTTTATTTCCCATAGTTTTTTATATGTTGAGATAATTTTCCTTTACTAGTTGGTGCTAACATACTTATTATCATATCTCTAAACAACTTTTGTGATTTTGCATCCGGGACTTTGGGAAGGTCCAAACAGACAAACCTATACCCATTATACCAAATAGGGTCTCACTATAGATACATATTGCGCTTTGATGGATAGTGGCAAATCCACGCTATACACTTTCTTACAATTTGCTATGTTTCCAAAGATGGTCCATCATTTTAAAGGCGGGGCGGATACTAAGAAGCTTGAGGCAACAACAGATCAATTTTATCGAAATTATTTTGATTCAAATGGGATTTGGATATAAAAAGTGGCCCCGCCCTCACGGTTATTATGAACACCTATCGTACCACCATGCGCTTCCACAAACAGTCTGGCCACATAAAGACCGATGCCAAAACCTTTACCGGAGCGCCCGGCTTTTATACGATAATATTTATCGAAAATCATTGCGGCCGTATCCGCAGGTATCCCCGGACCGCTATCTGTTATTTTTAAAATATATTGAGAAGTTCCGGCAGGATCTGTATGACATTGGCATTCCACCCGGATAGAACCATTTTTGGGAGTATATCGGATTGCGTTAGATAATATGTTTGTCAATACCCGGTTAAGCGCAGAGTGATCGGCAAATATTTCTTTACCTGGATCGCTTACTACAATGGGAATCTTGATATTTTTTTTATCCGCATGGATCCACAGGGCGCGCACCACGTCCTGGATAAGTTTTTTTACATTAAATTGGGTTTTTGTAAGATAGAAGGATTTATTCTCAAAACGCATCACCTCGCTCAGCTCGTTCATCATATCCAATGATTGATCCAGTAACCGCAGGGAATTCCGGATCATTTGCTGTTGCCCCTGGTTGAGTTCCCCAAATACATTTGTCTGCAACAATTCCATATAACTGAGCACACTTTGCATTGGTGAGCGCATATCATGTATCAACATTGCCGAAAGTTCGGATTGATTTTTAACCATACGGGTGATTTCCAACAACCCGGCAAAAAGATCGTCCAGGGCAATCCGGTCATCAAGACTTTGCAAAGGCAGATAAAAATTAAATGGCGCCGGTTTTGAAGGTTGTTCCGGGCCGACGCCGAAAACCAGCATCGTTTTAAGTTGATTTGATATTTTTACAAAGAATTTATCCAAATCCGTTGCATTATATTTTTTGATAAGCACAAACAAGGCATCAAAGCGTTCATCGGATAAAGCCGTATAAGCCCTTTTATAGCTGTCAACTGTTTGCCATTCACTGTTTTGCTTATCAATGGCGTCTATTATAAGACGTTCCGCATCTGCTCCGGCCAAACTGACGATCAGGGATTTTTGCTTTTCAAACAACATTATTTTCCTTCAAAGATAGCTTTGCGTTTTTCGATAAAGGCCGTTGTACCTTCACGCATATCTTCGGTAGCAAAGGCCATACCAAAATAGTTGGCCTCGATCTCCAGCCCTGTTTCAAGCGAGCTGTTTAAACCATGATGGACCGCTTCGATGCAATATTGCAAAGCCAGCGGCCCTTTTGAAATAATTTTTTGCATCATTTTTTCCCCCTCATCAAGCAGGTCGTGGGCAGAAACAACTTTATTGATCAGGCCAATTTCATAAGCACGTTGAGCATGGATCATGTCACCGGTCAACAAAAGTTCCATTGCCCTGCCACGCCCGATCAGTCGGGGCAGACGTTGTGTACCACCATAACCCGGCAATAATCCTAAATTAACCTCGGGCTGGCCAAATCTGGCATTTTCGGAAACCAGCCGAAAGTGACAGGACATGGCCAGTTCAAGTCCGCCACCAAGGGCAAATCCATTGATGAGCGCGATGACCGGCTTAGGACACATTTCAATGGCAGAGAAGATAGCCTGCCCCTCGCGGGAGAGCTGTCGTCCCTGATGCATATCCAGACCGCTTATCTCCTTGATATCCGCCCCAGCCACAAAGGCCTTCTCCCCGGCGCCCGTCAGCAAGATACCTTTTACAGCAGCATTTGCCCTGGCCCGGTCCATCGCACGGCCTATTTCCCTGATGGTTTCCGCCGTAAGGGCATTGAGCATTTTAGGTCGGTTTATTGTAATTATTGCAATGGCGCCTTTTACTTCATACAAAATATTTTCAAACATCACATGCCTTTCATTGAATATTTTATCGGAAATCAATTATCATTGAAGCATTATCCTTCAAATTTAATAAAATGAGTACCAGAGTACTTATTCATTCTTGTGTTTTGAATAAAACATATAAATCATTTATCTGTAAATCATTGGAAAATTTTATAGAGAAATTAAACACAAATTATTATTCAACCAACACATAACGCACACATTTTAGATTTTTTTTTATGAAGATTTAGTCGAAAATAGAAAAAACACGGAAAAATTTGAAGAAAAAAAGGAGGAACCGCTTTTTTGGGAGGCCAATCAGAAAATTACGGTTCCTCCGGTAGTATAAACCCGACACCACACGGGCTGATTATGTATGTTACCAGTCAATTCTCACTTTTGTTCCATTTTTTTTTATATAGGATTTGTAGTCCGATACAAGGCTTCATCAACCTTAAATCGGTTGATCAGTTGACGTTCTTCTTCCGTTAAGGATGTCAATGCTTCACGCTCCTGCTTTGGATCATAATTGGTACGAACCGGCCCGGGTGTCAAGTAGATTGCCTCCTCCGGCAATAACGGTTCCGGGACCGGGACATTTAAAAATTTATACACCTGTTTTAAAACATCCTCTGGTTTTTACAAAGCGTTGAGTGTGGCACCATTAAAATGCGCTTCGCGTATAAATCATACGCGTTAAAAAAACCGTTATAATAATGTTGATAGTGGGCAAAGTAGTCAAGCAGACTAAAGTTCCTGCTTTTAAAAGAAGGTTCAACAGTTAAATCTATGGGTAAATTTAGGCATTGGTAATTCTCCAAGCG
>CAYWBI010000093.1:0-15190 GCA_964456445.1 uncultured Calditrichaceae bacterium | reverse complement strand
AACGCCGCAAAAATACTGTGGGCTTTAGCCCAAAACATATCCCCAACGGAACAATTTATAAAACCCCTTCAGGGTTTTTTATTGTTGCCACGCTTTTACCAGGGCTCTGCCCTTCGCTCTGATATTTTTCCCCTTTGGGGAAAAGAGGCGTGACGCAAAGTTACATTTCTGCTTATCCTCTTGTCGTAAACACGTTTTTGATTTACGAACAAGGAACACCGGTTTTTGATTTTGGAACGGCGCAATCATGGCAGATCATAATTCTTCAATCGTTGATCGATGTTCGGTGTTGGGTTTGGATTACAAAATGCAATCAGACATACATCGCTCAATAGCCCCCACCTTCAGGTGGGGGACAGAACGCCGCAAAAACACTGTGGGCTTTAGCCCAAAACACATCCTGTGATGACATAAGCAGCTCCCCGGTAAGCTTACCTTACACTATTCTTAGGCCAGAAAACGGATGGGTTTTGTAAATTATATAGGAAATAGAGTTCTTATATTTTTAAGTTTGAGGTGGTATTGATTTGATGTGGCAACTAAAACCAAACCGCTCATTTAGTCTTCCATGCGGCACGTTACACGAACAGCATTTAGGATTGCCCGGAAAAATCGCCCTTGCGTACTCTATTTTCAATCACTACCTTTCAAAGTAACCCGATATTAAATACCCCATTAAAAAGTTGTTGCTCGCGCGGGATATGGGCCGGAACCGTTTCGTTACTATGATTTCATCCCTCATTAGGCGTGGAATGTGTGTGGTCAAAGCGGCATTGTTCGGGCCTAACGAAGGATAAAACACTAAAGTGCTAGCACATATGTTTGGAAGAGCAGCATTGAAAGGAAACATCATGGTTAACAACGTCTTTGGATTTCTCAAAATGGTCAGCCTGGCGATTGCTTTATTTATATTTGGATGCACGAGTAATCCTGCAACCCCTGTAAACAATCCACCACGAATAGATACAATTATAGCAAATCCAGCAAACCCAACTACAGCACAGTGGACAAACCTTACTTGTGTAGCTATTGATCCGGATGTAGATAGCCTATCCTATATTTGGTCAAGCGCGAATGGAATATTTTCGAGTGGAATGGGTGTCACCGTGAGATGGAAAACACCGGATAATCCTGGTATTTATTCCTGTACTGTTATTGTTAACGATGGAGAGGATACGGTCCAAGACTCAATAATTTTTGACATAAGATTTCCCAATAGAAGCCCATTAAAACCTTATAATCCAAATCCAACACATGGAGCTACAAATGTGAGCACAACGTCAACCCTTACTTGGGAATGTAGCGATCCAGATGGTGATCCAATTACATATGATATTTACTTCGGAAAAAGCAATTATTCGCAATTAGTTAAAATAAACCATACAGAAACCTCATTTACCCCTGGTGCACTGGAGCAAGGTGCATACTACTCTTGGGCTATCGTTGCAAAGGACGACCATGGGCATGTGATTAGTTCAGATGGTTGGTGGCAGTTCAGGGTTGCTGAATAAAAGTTAACAAGCAAGTATAAGAACTCCCTATTGAATAAAAAAGAATCGAGATAAAAAATTGGCAGATCAATTATTGGATATTTTGGGAAAGGTTGCATTAGTTATTTTTGGCGGACTAACTGGCTCAATAATTACAAGTCGCTACGAAAAATGGAAAGCATTGAAAGCATATGATATTGTACGAATTGAAATCGATCGTAATATTAATGTATTAGAATACGCGTTGGGCAAAATTTCAAACAAATATCTTCAGGCATCAGGGAGCACACAGGAACAAATAATCGATATGTTAGATGCTACCGAGAAATATTTACCAAGCGAAATCAAAAACTTACTCATTTACTCTTTACCATCTTGGAGCTTCAAAGCATGGGATAGTCAAATTCCTCTTCTGGCCTCCGTACTGTCAGAAGAGCAGGTACGAGGAATTTATGATCTTCAAGCTCATTATGAAACTCTCAACTTAATGTTATCAAAAATTTTGCAGCTTGTTGAAAAATATGGTGAAAGCGCCAGAGATCAAGTCATTAAGTACTGGAAAATTCTTGCGAAAGAAGCGAGATTGATAAAACAAAAAGGCAACCCTTTGATCAAATTATCTAAAAGCCAAAAATTGAGAATGCTTTTAGGTCAGAAAGTAAAATGACTGTAATGAAAAATTCAATAGTATTGACAGCGAGTGCGCTGATCGAGTAGGCGGCTTCGGCTGACTTCTCGACAAACTTCGTTGAGACCTCCCCGGGTCCCGATGCTCGGGATCCTTTGAGCCTATGTCGGTTGGAAATCCCGATGTTCTTTATCGAGGCTGCATTTACATAGTAATGTTTATTGGCTACGGGCTTCACAAAGATGTGGTCACTTACCCACAAGACTATGCCTCATATGCAGTTTCTGTTCGTCCATACAGACTCTTGTAGTCCCACTTCTTGTAAATCCCGATTCTCTTATCGGAGCTTTAGACATTCTCGAGGCCTCGGGGAACACCCTTGTCGCATAGCGACCACTACGTGGCGGCTTACAAATGGGCTTCGCCAACTCGCCCATAAGGGACTTGCACCCTCTGGATAATCGGTGTAAATTTCCAAAAAGAAATTTAACACGTGCCATGCCGGGCACACAAAAAATAATTAACCTGATTTTATACGTGCGACAATGAATTGTCAACAAGAACATTTTTCAAACGTGTCAAGCAGGTTATAATAGAACGCTAAAATCCTAAATTTTTTTTCCATCACAATTATTTAAATTAAAACAGTACTTGCAAAATAAATACAATGTAATTACATTTAAGCTATGAAAACAAAAATAATAAGAATCGGAAATTCTCGAGGTATTAGGCTACCCAAAGTTATTCTTCACCAAATCGGCATTAATGATGAAGTTGATATGGAAGTGGATAGGGATAGGATTATTTTAAAACCCATTCATAGAGTTAGAAATGGCTGGCGCGAAGCATTTCAGCGAATGGCAGCACAATCTGATGATCAGCTATTAGATAGTGATGAAACAATTTCTCAGAATTCCTGGGATAATGACGAATGGACTTGGGAAAGTTAATGAAAAGATTTGATGTCTATCTGATTAACTTGGATCCTACCAGAGGGAAAGAAATAAAGAAAACGCGTCCTTGCTTAGTAATTTCTCCAGATGAAATGAATGAGCACATTTCAACTGTGATTGTCGCTCCAATGACTTCACGTATTAGAAATTATCCATCCAGGGTAACATGTGATTTTAAGGGTACAAAAGGTCAAATAGTTCTGGACCAAATTCGGACTGTCGATAAAATCAGGTTAATAAAAAATCTTGGTGTAATTGATGATCAAGCACAATATGATGTCATCCAAATATTGCAGGAAATGTTTTCATTTTAGGAAACTTTGGTTATAAAATTGGTATCTCATAAAATTAGCCATAGAAGCGTTGCGCCCTTACCATAATCACTCCGGCAATAACCCAAAGCCAACACCCCAGTTAAATCATCAAATCTCGCAATCAACCAACTTACCCTTTAGGTTTTAACGTGTTCAACACAATCGTCACCCAGGCCCGTGAAACGCCCGGTTTTCGTGCCAGCGCGGCCCGACTTCCGATCTTGGGAGTGTTACCATTTTTTGGTATTTTAGTGTCCAGTCATAGCAGGAAATACCTTTTTTTACTTTCTTCGCGTTAACCCTTGTCTTGCGCGCGCCGATGTGTAGTGGGTGCCCAATTCTAAAGAAGTTCGGGTTTAACCCCAACCAGCAGCGCACAAGCCTTCATGGAAGAAACTTCAGACGGCTTTTTTTATTTTTATTCGCCCAAAAGATAATAAACCCCTAAATGTTGAGAATTGAATATTGGGTATTGGGTATTTGGTATTCAATTCCATCGGCTCTTGATATACGAACAAGGAACACCGGTTTTTGATTTTGGAGCGTGCACCTTAGTTTCGCTTTTCTCATCCCCTAAAGCGGGCAGCGTCAATAATCGACCAGAGGTGAACAAGCCAGCCCATCAACACAAACCACAATAAGGCCGCCAGCACAAACTGGATAATAGCCATCATCAAACGCCCCTGTAACAATTGCCCCAGCCCCGGTATAAAAAAACTGGCAAGAGCCGCAATCACATTTCCCGTCGATCCCTGCTGTCCCATTCACTCCCCCTTTAAATGTAAATTCATCCAGGCTATAAATTAAAAACACCACTTCATTCTAAAACAAAGTGGTGTTTAAATCAAATTACAGCAAACAGCTATTCCGGATTTTCTTTTTCAAAGGCCTCCGGCGGCGGGCAGGAACAAAACAGGTGCCGGTCACCATAGGTATCGTTTATCCGTGACGTGGCGGGCCAGAATTTATGCTCCCGCAAATACGCAAGTGGAAAAGCGGCGCGGCTACGGCTGTAGGGTTTGTCCCAATCGTCTGCCGCTATCTCATTGACCACGTGCGGTGCGTTTTTTAAAAGATTGTTTTCACGGTCGGCCTTTCCCTCCACGACCTCCTGCATTTCCTGATAAATGGCGATCAACGCCTCACAAAAACGGTCCAGTTCCTGTTTGGATTCGCTCTCCGTGGGCTCGATCATCATCGTGCCGTGAACCGGCCAGGCCACTGTCGGCGCATGGAAGCCATAATCCATCAGACGTTTGGCCAGATCGATCACATCGATATCAGCGCCCTGTTTAAAGGAACGCACATCAACGATCATTTCATGCCCCACACGGCCGTTTTGCCCTGAATAGAGCGTGGTGTATTTTTCACCCAAACGCGCTTTTAGATAGTTGGCATTCAGGATGGCCATTTCCGAGGCCGCCCGCAGTCCTTCCGCGCCCAGCATCTTGATATAGGCATAGGAAATGGGCAAAACACCCGCGCTGCCAAAGGGCGCCCCTACCGAGGCTGCGATGGCTTGTGTACCACCAATGCCGTCCACCAACGGGTGGCCGGGCAAAAAGGGCTTAAGATGTTCGGCGACGGCAATGGGCCCCACGCCCGGACCGCCTCCGCCATGAGGAATGCTAAAGGTTTTGTGCAGGTTCAAATGGCAGACATCCGCCCCGATATAGCCCGGACTGGTCAAGCCAACCTGTGCATTCATATTGGCGCCGTCCATATAAACCTGACCGCCGTGGGCATGGATCAAATCCACCATTTCGCGGATTTTTTCTTCAAAAACGCCATGGGTAGAGGGATAAGTGACCATAAAGGCCGAAAGCGTATCGGCATATTGCCCGGCCCGGGCCTGTAAATCAACAAGATCGATATTGCCTTGCCCGTCACATTTTACCACTACCACCTTGCCCCCGACCATGGTTGCGCTGGCCGGATTGGTACCATGCGCCGAGGAGGGTATCAGCACGACATTACGCCGTCCTTCCCCCCGTGAGCGGTGGTAGGCCTGGATCACGCTCATCCCGGTATATTCGCCCTGTGCGCCGGAATTAGGCTGGAAGGATACGGCTTTAAAGCCGGTTATGGCACACAGGTCCTTTTCCATATCGGCGATCAGTTCACGGTATCCGGCCGCCTGATCCGCCGGAACAAAGGGATGGATATTGGCGAACCCCGGCCAGGTGATCGGCAGCATTGAGGTCGCCGGGTTCAGCTTCATGGTACAACTGCCCAGCGGGATCATGGAAGTGGTCAGCGATAAATCCTTATTTTCCAGCCTTTTGATATAACGCATCATTTCCGTTTCGGAACGATAGCGGTTAAAAACCGGGTGCTGCATAAAAGGCGATCGGCGTTGCAGCTCCGCCGGTAAATGGGCGTCAGGGGCTTCCCCGACGGTTACGGTTTTACCCGCGGCGGCGGCAAACAGGTTTGCAACTTCCCGCACATCGCTGTCACTGACCGTTTCGTCAAAAGAGACGGACAGACGGTCCGGCGCCCATTGCCATACATTGATCCGCGCCCCTTTTAATTTTTCTACGGCCCTGACAATGATTTCCTTTTTGGCATGGATCTGCAAGGTGCCAAAATAGGCTGTATTCAGTTGTTCATAACCGGCTTGTTGCAGGGCGCTATCAAGCAGGGCCGTGCGTTGGTGGATACGTTCGGCAATGTTTCTCAGGCCTTGCGGGCCATGATACACGCCGTAAAAACCGGCCATGATGGCCAGCAAGGCCTGGGCGGTACAAATATTGGAAGTGGCTTTATCCCGCCGGATATGTTGCTCGCGTGTTTGCAATGCCATGCGGTAAGCCGGTTTACCATTACGGTCCACCGAAACGCCAATGATCCGTCCCGGGGTTTGGCGTTTATAGGCTTCGCGGGTGGCAAAATAGGCCGCATGGGGGCCACCATAGCCCATGGGTACGCCAAAACGTTGTGTGCTGCCGACGGTTACATCGGCGTCCATTTCCCCTGGCGGTGTCAACAGGGTCAGGGAAAGAAGGTCGGCGGCCATCACCACTTTATTATTCCGCGCATGGGCATCGCGGATCAACGAACGATAATCCTTCACGTCGCCCCGGGCAGAAGGGTACTGTAGCAAAGCGCCGAAGGACGTTTCATCGAATTTAATTTCCATTGCGGGGGCGATTTTAAGGTTGATACCCAGCGGCAATGCCCGGTTTTTTAGCACGGCAAGGGTTTGCGGAAACACCTCTTCCGCCACCCAAAAATCCACAGCGCCCGCTTTGTTCTGGGCGGAACTGCGCAAACGGTACAACATTGCCATGGCTTCTGCCGCGGCGGTGGATTCATCCAATAGTGAGGCATTGGCGATTTCCATCCCGGTCAAATCCAGTACCATGGTCTGAAAATTGAGCAGCCCTTCCAGGCGCCCCTGGGATATTTCCGCCTGATAAGGCGTATATTGGGTGTACCAACCCGGATTTTCCAACACATTGCGCAGGATGACCGAGGGTGTAACCGTACCGTAATAACCCAAACCGATATAGGAACGCCACACCTGGTTTTTTTCGGCCAGGGAGCGCACATGGTTTAAAAATTCAAATTCGGTCATGCCCCTGCCCGTATCGGGCAGTTCGGGCAAACGGATATTGGACGGAACGGTTTCATCAATAAGCTGTTCCATACTCTCCACACCAACCACGGATAGCATTTCATCAATCTCATCTGCCCGGGGACCGATATGGCGGGACGGATATTCCTGGTTCAAAACGTTTTTTATCGACATTGTTTTCACCTGCATTAAAAGGGTTAATATATTAAGGAAGGTAATTTACGGTTTATCACCACGAAATTAAACAGAAAGAAACAAAAAAAACAGAGAATTGTCCTTATGTGGCCGGTATTAAAAACCGGACAGTCATAAATTTATACTTCACATTAAACCCGATAGTGTCCGGCCTAAAATTAAACTATAGCCCGATAACCCCTGACGTTTGCCAGGGAAATATTTATCCACTAACCCTGCATGTGCTTTGGCCGCAAAAAAATAACATCTTGGACTAAGGTCGGGGAAAAGGGTTCGCAACAATTATATCTGCAATAAGGAAACAGTGCAACCCCATAAAGCATGGGGTTGCACCTGATTTTGATAAACTTAGAACTCACCAAAATTGTCGTCATCCAAAACAATCTGTACATCTTCATCCCGGCGTTCTTCTTCAACTATTGTTTTAGTGACAGCCGGGCTGGATATTTTGTTTGCCTCAACGGATGCAATACCAGCTTTTTCAACAATGGATTCTACGCTTCCGGTACGGTTTTTACTTAGTTGGAACTTACCCAGAATTTGTTTGAGCTGAATAGCTTGTGCCGACAGTTGTTCTGCTGTTGCCGCGCCTTGTTCCGCGGCGGCGGATTGAGACTGGGTTACCTGATCAATTTGGCCGAGTGCGGACGTGGTTTGTTCAATGCCTTCTACTTGCTCTTCTGATGCCGTTGCAATTTCATCCACAAGAACACTGACTTTTGAGATTTCGCCGATGATCTCGTTAAGGGCTTCGGCTGTTTGATTTGCAATTTTGGTACCGTTTTGAACTTTGAGCACCGATCCCTCGATTAGTTCAGTAGTTTCATTGGCTGCTTTGGCGCTGCGTTGGGCCAGGTTGCGGACTTCTTCCGCTACTACCGCGAAGCCTTTTCCATGTACGCCGGCCCTGGCGGCCTCTACTGCAGCATTTAAGGCCAACAGGTTCGTCTGGAAAGCAATCTCATCGATAACTTTTATTATCTTTGAAATCTGATTTGAAGAGTTGTTGATTTCATTCATTGCAACAAGCATTTGTTGCATGTGGGTATTGCCCACCTCCGCACTGCTTTTTGACTTATTGGCAAGTTTATTTGCTTCGACGGAGTTTTGCGCATTTTTTCGCGTTTGCTGATTGATTTCGGTAATTGAGGCCGTTGTTTCCTCGAGGGCGCTGGCCTGCTCAGTTGCACCCTGAGAAATGGATTGACTCGAATCGGATACCTGCACGGCGCCATCCGATACCTGGTCCGCCCCGATTGTAATTTGTTCGAGAAGTTCGTTTAGGGTGCTAAGCGTATTGTTTAATGCCTCTTTCATTTTGGCATGGTCGCCCTTATATTGCCCCTTCATCCCTACTGTTAAGTTGCCCTGCGCCATCTCGGACAAACAGGCACGGGCTTCCTCACTCGGTCTTATCACCGCTTCCAGTATTTCATTAAGCCCGTCCACAAGCGCACGATAGCCACCCTGAAACTTGGCCACATTCCCACGTTTTTCAAGTTGGCCATTTTTTGCAGGCTCAATTAACCCGCTAATTTCTGCAATCAGTTCCCGCATGGTTTTTACAACACGGTTTGTAGCCTTACTGATTATTTCAAACATGCTTCTAATTTGTGCCGTATCGCCATCGCCTGGCGCCACCTGCAATGATATATTTAAATCACCTTGCGCAAGTTTGTCTAAAGACTCCTGTAATTTTCCGACTTCAACATTTTGGAAGGCAATAACCTTATTGGCAAGCATTTCGGCTTTTTGATTTTTTAGTTTGTTATCTTTCAGTTTGTTGCGCATCTCGATCATTGCCAGGCTTAGCACATCTTTGTCGGATGCGGCCTTAATTTCAACATCGAAGTTGCCTTTGGAAATCTGTTCCGCCGCCTTGGCGCTCGATTTTAAAGAACTGCTCATTTCTTCAAATGACTGTGCAAGGAGACCGGTTTCATCATGACTCTTTATTTCAACGGAACTTGAAAGGTCGCCGATGGCAATGGCCTGTGCCGCCGTTACACATTTATTGATCGAATTAGAAAGCTTCCCTGAAAAAACAACAGAAATTGTTAGGGTCAAAACAACAACAACAAGGGTGAAGGTCATTCCGATGCTACGGCTGGAAGCTATTTCGTCCAATGCTTTTTGTATGGATACTTCAGCGCCTTCATTCATTTCCGTGTTCAAACCGTCCATGAAATTTCCAATATCCTCGGCGAATGCATCAAATTGTTCCATGGCCTTATTGCCTGATTCCGGCCCGCCTTCAATATATTGTTTGGCCATCCATATACCCTTTTCATAAAATGCATCAAAAGATTTGCCTATTTTTTGCAAATTTTCCTTTTTATCAGGATAGAGTTCTATAAGCCTGGCCAGGTTTTCACGGAACAGAACAGCATTTTTTTTAGCCTCGTCAAAACCATCATCAAAACCGGGAGCAGAACGTGTGGCGCTGATATCGGTTAACCACTGTTGCACCTGAACAACATTCAATGTGATTTTTGCCGCCAGACCCGCACCCGCATATCCCCTGTCGCGGGACTGCTTTAACAAGTGTTTACTATTATCCAGCATATTTCCGTTAATAAACAATTGTATCAACAATAAGATTATTACGAAACCGAATGTACCCAGCATTTTTTTCCGGATGGTCCAATTCATACTTTGCTCCTTTTCCGTTTCATCTGCCTTTTGGAAAAAACAGGCATATATCAATTATGGGACGATAGTTCATCCACTCTTAGTCGGTGTCCTTTATTTGAACAATGAATATGAAAACGATAGTGGCAAATTATTGGTCAACTGGCAGGTATGCTAAATGTAAACCACCCAATACGGAAACGGGCCGAAACCAGGGAAATATTGAATAGACAGAATACAAATGTGAAAATATGGTATTTTTTATATAAATAATTTTATTTTTGCCCAATGGACACTTTTTATCATTTCTTTCAGGGTTATCCAAATTCTCATCTTTTAAAACGGCCCAAAATGCATCTATAACCGGATTGCTGTTCCAAAGAGATAATCAATAAACTTAGTCTAAATCGATACAAATTGCATTATTGTCTTTGCCCGGCCTAAGCTAAAAAATATTATATTTCGATTCCGCTCAACAACAAAATATGGGACCGGGGTTCGTTGTTGTAAAAAGCGTTCATTCTTCCCTATCCTTTTTCTCAGAGGGATATAAATCAAGCCGGATATAATTTTTAACATTAAGATATTTACGTGCCGCTTCACGAACGTCCGCTATGGTCAGTTTCCTGACCCGCTCGGGATAGTCCAGAAGAGAGGCCAGTGGCAAATTATTTATATAGATGTTTTTCAAATTGTACAGCCAGTAGCTGTTTTCACGCCGTGATAATTCAAAAGACCGTAATTCCGTCTCTTTTACTTTTTGCAGGTATTCCAAATCAACCTTAAAATTCTTAAGGCTGTCGATTTGGGCAAAAATATCCTTTTGCAATTCATCAAGCCGAGTGGGGTCCGCGCCAAAACTGATGGTCAGCTTATAACGCTCCAGAGGAAAATGTTGCAGGGCGCCGCGCACGCCCACGCTGTAAGTGCCGCCTTTATCTTCCCTAAGCCGTTCACGCAATTTGATGCGTAAAATATCACTAAGCGCAGACAGCCGGATGCGCTCCATGCTGTCCCATTTGGCCGGACCGGTAAAAACAAGGACACTGCGCCCCTTTGCTTCCATCCCCTTACGTACATTTTTTGATATCACACCCTTGGGGTAACGATAAGTCACATCACGCCAGTTTTCGCTTCCCTGCAAAACGGGGAGGCTTCCAAGATATTTTTCCACAAGTGGACGAATCGATTGCAGGGTAAAATTTCCGACAAAAAAGAAGGTAAAATCATTGCCATCGGCGAAGCGTTGTTTAAAAATCTGCCCGGCCTTAAAAAGTATAATCTTATCAATATCATTTTCTTGCATGGGTTTAAAACGGGGATTGTGCCGGGTAAGAATGGCCGTCAGGGTATCGCTAAATACACTGCCCGGTTGACTCCCCCGGTTCTGCAGAATACCGCGCATCCTTTTTTGATAAGATAAATACGCATTCGTGTCAAATCGGGCGGCGGTGAACTGCGCATAAACCATTTGGAATAACATTTCCAGATCCTGCGGTGCCGCGCTTCCATTAAATCCCTCATACAGAGAGCCGATATAAGGAGAAAGCGTCACGACCCTGTCGGCAAGGTATTTCTGCAGATCCACTGCGTTGTAATTACCCAGACCGCTCATCTCGGCCAAATCGTCTGCAGCCTGCGCAGAAGGTAAATCGGCCAGTGGCACCAGCGAGGTACCACCGGGACTGCTGGCTGTAAACAAAACCTGATCGTTTTTAAAATCCGTTGGTTTCAGCACTACCTTCACGCCATTTGCCAAACGCCACTCACTCACCCCGGTCTGTTCATCAGTCTTTTCCTCTAACACGGGCGAGTTCCCCCTGGGCTGTGCCACAATGGGTTTATCTAATGTGGCGTCTTTATAGGCGGCGATCGGGGCTTGTAATGCGGCAGCGCGGATCTGATGGAGGGATTTTTCCGTGGGCGGCGCCAACCCTTTTTTATCCGGCATACTCACCAGGATTACCTGATTTTTAGCGCTTGCATAGCTTTGGCCGACGGCATTTACTTCTTTTAAACTTATTGAAGGTATAAATTTTTTATACAGGGCATACTCATAATTCAGCCCCGGAATGGGTTCGTCATCGCTAAAGGCACGGATATATTCGGATACCAAACGCCGGGATTTGCGTTTGTCCATCTCCCGCCAGGCCTGCTCCATGCCACGCATAGTCGATTTTTTCTCGCGCGCCAGTTCGGTTTCTGTAAAGCCAAAGCGTCGTACTCTTTCGATTTCCCTTATGGCAGCGCTAAGCCCCAGGGGCAATCCGGCGTTTTTTACAACAACATCCACCGTATAAAATGACGCTCCATGTACAATCCGGGATTCGCCCGAAACGGCATACAAATATGGCGGATCTGCATTTTGCAGAAGTTCGAACAGACGGTTGTTCAGCATGGTGGTATATAAGCCTTTCACCATCTCATGGCGGTAGTCTGCAACGGTTTTGCTCACTTTAACCGGGATTTGAGTATTGATTGAGAGACGGGTGTAACGCGCTTCCGGATCAGTTACGATCGAATATAAAACGTTATCATGGCCTGGCACGGAATAATTTATCCGGGGTATTTCACCTACAGGGTTTTTTAATCCTGCAAAATGCAGACGTATCCATTTTTTTACCGTAGTCACGTCAAAATCACCCACGGCCACAACGGCCATCAAATCCGGACGGTACCATTGTTTGTAAAAGTGTATCAGGGTCCGGGGCATAAAGCTTTCCAGAATTTTCTTTTTACCGATAGGCAGACGATCGGCATATCTGGAACCCTTGAACAATACCGGAAATTGTTTATCACGGATACGTGCGTTGGCGCCACGGCCTCTACGCCATTCCTCAATGACAACCCCACGTTCTTTATCAATCTCAACAGGATCAAAGGAAAGGCGATGTGCCCAATCTTCCAATACCTGAAAGCCCTTTTGGAATATCCAGAGGCTATCGGTGGGCAACTGCAACATATAAACGGTTTTATCAAATCCGGTGTAGGCATTTACATCGGCCCCAAAACGCATCCCGGATTTTTCGAGGAAATCCACAAGTGCGTGTTTTTTAAAATTTTCGCTACCATTAAAGGCCATGTGCTCGTTAAAATGGGCCAATCCCTGTTGATCATCATCTTCAAGAATGGAGCCGGCCTTAACCACCAGACGTAACTCTGCCCGTTTATGAGGTTCCTTATTCTGACGGATATAGTAACGCAGGCCATTATTGAATACACCACTCACAACAGCGCTGTCCACCGGAAGTGAATCGGAAAGGCTGATATGACTAACATCCTGCGCAAAGACCAGATGTCCAATTATAAAAAAGAATAGAATGAAAAGTTTCATGGCTCTCTCAATGTGGAATTATTAAATATTTATCATCAATCTGCTGTCTTTTATACACGTATCATTTTTATCAAAGAATCACTTCGGTAATCTAACTGCATTATTTTTCAGCTTTATACGCAAGTATTTTATCTACCGCACGGTAGGTCACCGGATGATACCCTTTACGTGCCTGTCTGTAAATTGCCAGTGCCTTCTTTTTACCGGCTTTGGTTTTTTGTAAAGCGCTATATAGCGGTACAACAAACTTGGCACGGCCCACTGTCAATAAAAAATGTTTGAGTGCGGGGAATGCAGGCTTATACCATTGGTCTATGGATTTTTTAAACCAAACAAACAATATCTCGGAATTTCCGCTCGCGGAAAAGCCGAAGGCTTTGTCCAAATTAATCATTTGCGCGGGGGACAACGTTTTGGGCATTCCCTGAAAAAAATGCAGCCAATGATGGGTGGTCCATCCATCGACTTCTAATTTTTGGGCCGGGGTGCCCTTTAGAAAAGCATTTCTTTGCACATCGACCTTGCGGAACTCCGGTGAATCCGGGACGGGGCAATTATCGGGGAGACCCGGTTCAAACAACCATTTACGTAACTGTAACTCATGCTCTATCCTCGTGTCATTATGGGTTAATATTTCCCGATAGTAAGCCAGGAATTTTTTTGTTGTCATGGATTGGAAGGCAAATTTTTTAAAATAGCTATTTAAAAAGGCGTCAAAATCTTTACGGCCAAAATACTTTTCACTCATCCGTAAGAAATAATTGCCTTTATCATAGGCAATATTAGAAAGGCCTTCGTCCGGGTTTCTTCCATTCAGTTGCATCGCAAGTCGTGTGTCCGGGTTATTTTTGCCCATGCGGGCAATTGTATTCTTCAACTTCTGATACTCAAGCTGAGCCAGCATTTCCGCATAGGCAGCGCCATATAACTGTTCCATGATGCGCAGTTCAAAATAATTGGTAAAGCCCTCGTTTAACCATGTGTTGTTCCAGTTGGCATTGGTCACCAGATTGCCCGACCAGGAATGGGCCAACTCATGCGCTACCAATGACACGAGTGATTTATCCCCTGCAAGGATGGTTGGCGTAGCAAAGGTCAGGCGTGGGTTTTCCATCCCGCCAAAGGGAAAACTTGGCGGCAAAACCAGGATATCGTAACGTCCCCAGCGGTAAGGGCCATACAATTTTTCAGCCGCGTGGATCATCCTGGGCGTATCGTCCAGTTCCCTTGCGGTCTCATCCAGCATTGAAGGTTCAGCATAAATGCCGCTCATTTTATCAAGGGGCCTGAATTCAATATCCCCGACGGCCAGTGCAAGCAAATAAGAAGGAATAGGCTGTTCCATTTTAAATGAATACACACCCGTGCTATTTTTCACCTGAGGGTTAACCGCGCTCATCAGCGCCAACAACTGTGGTTTGGTATGGACAGTTGCGTTATATGTGAAACGGATTTCGGGGGTATCCTGACAAGGCACCCAGCTACGCGCCAGGATCGTCTCTGACTGTGAAAAGAGAAAGGGGTATTTTTTCCCCGCCGTTTGCTCTGGCGTTAACCATTGCAGTGCCGGCGCCTGAGGGGATGTTTGATAATACACTTGTACCGTACGGGTGGTGTCTCCCAGAGGAATTTCCAAAGGCTGACCAAAACCGCCTTTTTCTTCCCCGAGTTTAAATGGGACATCTTGATTTAAATTGTCAAGAGTAACCCGAACTATGTGTAAATAACGTGTATCAAGTACCAGCTTAGATGCGCCTAAAGCCCGTTTTATGCGCAGGCTTACCATACCGTCTATTTTTTGCCCTTTAAAATCTACCCTGAGATCCAGGTCCATATGGTCAACCCAAACTTCATCGACATTTGCAAAACTGCTGGGGTCGGTTTGATTGGCTTTATATTTGTCTGGCATACAACTCAAAATTGAAAACAAAAAAAATAACGATATAAAATAAAACTTCACTTTAAATCTCCTTATACTACAACATCTTACTTCACATTAATTACAAAAGAACAATAGTGTCCGGTTAAAATTACATAAACGACATTCAAGAAAAAATAATAGAAA
>CAYWBI010000092.1:13519-15263 GCA_964456445.1 uncultured Calditrichaceae bacterium | reverse complement strand
GAATTAGAGTTTATATTTAAAAGCGGCCAGCCAGATATGCAGGAAAATTTATCCGAACGGTTTGAACAATTACGTGCCTTGAAGCACTATGAATTCATAATTGCCCATGGCAAGCTTCAACCCGATGCAGCACGGCGCTTTCTAAAGCAAACCACGCACGATATACGTTTTAATGCTTTAAATGAATCCGATTATAAGAGCCTTTTTGAACGATATGATGATTTAGAAGATATATTTATCTTTAAAAACAAATGGCAGAGTATTAAAAATGACCAAAGCAGCGACGTGCCATCTTTGTTACATTGCCTGTCTGAAACATCAGATAGTTTATCCGCACTGGAAGGAAATGAACCAAAGTATCTGCGTATTGGGCTCTCCGATAAACAGCAGTTGCTCATAATTAAATACAACAATCACCCTTTGGCTTTCAATTTCAATTCTAAAGAAGGGTTTGATAATTTATTAAAAATCTGGCTGGGAACTGAACCCGTATGAATTCTATTATTTCAACCATCATGAGCTGGGAAAATGTAGAAAATGCCGTACTTTTGGACGCGTCGGGCGACAGCTTTTTTTCCATGACACAAAACCGTAAAACAGATAAACATATTTTAGAAGAAAATTTGCTTTTATTAAATTTTATTGCGGCAAATAAGATAGAGCATAAGTGTAAATGGCAAAATATTTGTTGGCATTTTTCAAACCGGCATTTTCTTCTATTGAATTTTGATACAGATCATCTGATTTTGACCTTAAAAAAGAAACCGGATATAGATTATTTATCAGATAAGATTGCTCTGTTACTAAAAGATAGGCAATAAGCATAATTTACCGTTCAATCAAGACATAACATAAAATGGAGCCTGATATGGATTCAATATCATCCCCCCGGCAACATATCAACAGCGAGCCTTTTGAAATTGCGCCTGATATTTATTGGATAGGAAAAAAAAGCGGCGCTGATTTAGAGATGAATGTTTTTTTACGCCGGTTTTGGAAAGGCAACCAGGAGTTGAACATGATCATTGATCCTGGGCCACCAACCGATTTTAAAGTAGTGGAGGCAAATGTTAAAAAGGTACTGGGCGATAACTATAAATTACACTTTGCCTTTATAAACCATCAGGATCCCGATGTCGGTTATAATGCCATTTATTTTCAACGCTATTTTCCTAACATGCAAATTATAACCACAGAAGATACCTGGCGTTTAATTCGCTTCTACGGTTTTAATCCCAAAAAATTTATTGCCGTGGACAAGTTCAAATCCAAAACGATTAAATTGGTCACCGGGCACAAGATGGTTTTTGTGCCGACCCCATACTGTCATTTTCGTGGTGCATGTGCCCTTTACGATTCTACTGAACGCATTCTTTTTTCGGGTGATCTCTTTGGTGGGCTGACCGACAGTCCCGGGTTTTATGCCGATGAGTCTTCCTGGTCCGGCATACGGATATTTCATCAGATATACATGCCAGCCAATATAGCATTAAAAAATGCCTTAAAAAACATAACAAAAAATGATCCCCAACCGGCCATAATTGCAACCCAGCATGGCAAAATCATTAAGGGGGAATTTGTCCCGTATTTTATGGATAAGATGAACAATTTACAGGTTGGGTTGGATTTGACCGATCATGGGAATGTATATATTTCACAATATATGCAGGCTTTTAATACTATCCTGCATGAGGCTAAAATTCAATTAGACAATGAATACTACCAGAAAATATTCAACCGCTTG
>CAYWBI010000092.1:0-13419 GCA_964456445.1 uncultured Calditrichaceae bacterium | reverse complement strand
TGAGGCTAAAATTCAATTAGACAATGAATACTACCAGAAAATATTCAACCGCTTGATTACTGATGATTCATTTCCTGAAATATTTGAAATTAAAAATGAAAAAATATTTGAAGTTAAAATTGGCATTGAAGACGCCATGCAGTTTTTTATCAATTTGCTCATGGCCGGCCAACCTGTGCTCATCAGGCAAAAACTTCGTATGATCACCTTAAATGCCTTAACGGATTTGAACCTACCTATCGATGGTTTAAGCCTGGATGCCGCAGGCCATGATGATGAGGTTCCGCTAAGTCATGTAGAGGAAATCCCGGAAGAAAATTCATTCGCCCTTAAATCCATTGCCTCTTTAAATATTCGTAACTTATTACAATTTATTGAAGATGAAACCGACAGTGATAAATTTAATGAATTAACCCTGTTACGTATCATGTTAAAAGTGCCGCCGGCAATATTGAAACGAAATAAAGTAAATAGCTACCCGGATTTATATCAGTTGGAAACAACAACCGACCGGGAGTTTATAGAATCCCTGATTCATGCGACGGAAAGTATTTTGGGGCAAAAATTACCAACACAATTTTTTACCGAAAATTAACACTAAAATTGTTTGTTTAGGTCTATTGGCGGGTTGTGCGCAAAATTTATTTCCGGGAAAACAATCCACGCACCGTCACTAAAAGGACTAATAAAAGACCTGTAGAAGTAAATACGTTGAACGTTTACAATAAAGAAAATTATGGAATAATTTTATCCTTTGGTGCCAAACGGTTCAAGATTTGGCGTCTTACAATTTCTTCGGACCAATACAATCCTTGCCGATTAAACTGCACAAAGCCAACATGACCGCCATGGACGGGGGTTAGCAAGGTTAATAGCGGGTTATGACGTACCTCTTCGTATGGATAACAGGAGGCTGTTAAAAATGGATCATCAAGGGCATTAATAATAAGGGTTGGGATTTTAATTTTTGGCAGGAATTGTTTACTGCTGCATTTTTCCCAATAATCCCCGGCGCTGTTATAACCATGGATGGGGGCCGTGTAGGCCGCATCAAAATCACGGAACGTTTTCATTTTTGATAAATTTTCAATATCCAATTCCCCAGGAAAACGTTTTGCTTTTTCCCTGACTTTATTCTCCAGGCTGCGCATAAAGCGTTTCATATATAACTTGTTTTTGGGCTGGGCCAGGGCCTGTGCACTGGAGGCCAAATCCAATGGTACAGATATAACAATGGCCTGGGACAATACAGTGGGTATGGCATCATGTTCTTTCCCTAAAAAATGTAATATTTGATTTCCGCCCATACTAAAACCAAGCAGAATTATCTCCTTATAAATATTTGCCGTGTCAGCATGTGCAATAACCGTTCTCAAATCCGATGTTTCACCGGAGTGGTAAAAACGCAACCGGTGGTTCATTTCAGCGGAACACGAGCGGAAGTTCCAGGCAAGGGTATCAAAACCACTATTGTTCAGCATACGCACCATACCTAAAATATAGTGCCGGGTGGACCGTCCCTCTAAACCGTGTGAGAGGATCACAAGTCGATCGCTGTTTACGATGGACCAATCCAAATCCAAAAAATCTTCATCAATTGTTGCAATCCGTTCACGCTGATAGTGAACGTCATTTACGTGACGAAAGAGTGAAGGATAAATCGTAAGCAAATGGCCGTTACGCAAAAATAAAGGAGGGATATATTCAGAAAAACTCATTCAACCAATTCTAAAGGCTTCCAGCCCTTCCACTTTACAAGTGTGATGGTAACATGTCCGATAAACACCTCAAGGTAGGATTTTAACGGCACGCGGGAGGCATCCCGGCTAAAATATGCTTCAAAGGGACCCGATACACCGGCAATACCTTTTATGTTCAACAGGCCTTTGAAATAGACGGTTTTAATACCTTCAGGCAATTCATCGGTATCCGTAACCTGTTCTTTGTTCATAAAATTGAAAATAACATCTCCCGAATTATTTTCAATAAAGGTACTGACCGTATCTTTTCTTTGCTGGTGAACCTGTGAGCGGGCATAAAAAATCAGGCTGATACCATCGATCATATTTGGTTTTATTGGTAAAAAATCATGTTTGGTTGAGTCCGACCCTTCCACCGGCAAAAGCAGGCGTTCCATTCTTTTCGCCGTATAATCGAATAAATATTCTGCCTTGTAAGGCTTTCCATCGACTTTTTCATTGGTAATAAATTTTAACGGTTTCAGATTTTCATCGATATAACTGTCATAGACACTTTGATTATTGACCCAAAACAACAATGGATTCGATGTAATGGTTAAATGGATACGAAATGTTTTTAAACCATCCTTTTCACCATTACGGTTAACCTGGGCAGTTATTGTTCCAAGGTTAAAGAATGAATAATTCACACGGAAGGTAAGTTCTTCGCCATCCACAAATCGGAAAGCGGGAAATTCATCGGCAAAAGAAAAGCTTGTCAATAATATGAATAATAAAATCAGGGTTTTCACAAAGAATCTCATACTTGTTTAAATGAATTAACAATTTAAAGTTCTTTTTTCTAAATCGAAAGTTTAAAAAATTAGTATAATTTTTGTTTCAATTTTTTGACGAATCGCACAAGCAGAAAAAACCAAGAACGTTAAGGTGAGCACATCAGGGACCGGCAAATCCCGGTTTGTTTAGGAATGGTTTGAGTAGAAGAGCTTGCCAAATATAAAAAAATCCTGAATCAGGTATATAATTTCGTAATATGCCCTCATCATTCGAATGAAACAAATTATTAGTTCCCAGACGGATTTTTGCCTGAGAACGGATATGATATTTCATGCCCATCCACCCTTTACCTGTGTAGATAATTTCCTATTCCGCGGGTCGGGTAACAGGTAAAATAATCTTAAACACACTCCCCTGGCCGATTTCACTTTGTACGGCGACCGAACCACCATGTACCTGCGCAATGTGCTTAACTATGGCCAGTCCCAGACCGGTGCCGCCAAGTTTTCTGCTACGGGCCTTATCAACACGGTAAAACCGTTCAAATATTCTTGGAAGGTGTTCACTGGCAATACCATTGCCCTGATCTTTTACACTAAGGATATAATGATCTTTTTCTTTTATACATTGTACCGTTACAGCGCTTTTTTCAGGGCTATATTTGACCGCGTTGTCGATCAGATTGGTTAGGGCTTCTTCGAGCAGGGCGGCGTTAATCCGGGCGAGACAAGGTGCGGCGCACTCCATGTCAATACGGATATTTTTCTTTCCGGCGTTGATACTGCAGGTTTGTAATGCTGCTTCGATTACATCGCACAGATTATCATCATAAAGTTCTATTTGCGTTTCGCCTTCCCCGTCTCTATCCAATTTAGAGAGCGACAGAATATCTTCAAGGATCAGGCTCAGGCGCTCCGTTTGCCGGTAAATGATATCGACGAAACGGCTGGCATTCTCTTTGTCGTCAATGGCCCCGTCCTTTAATGCTTCGGCAAATCCTTTTATAGAAGTCAGCGGCGTCCGAAGTTCATGCGATACGTTCGAAACAAACTCCTTGCGGACCATTTCCAGTTGGCGCAAGCGGGTAACATCATTAAGGACCATCAAAGCGCCAATGGTGTTGCCGGGATCGTCACGCAAACTGCGGGCATTCAATTTTAAGCACTGCTCCGCACTGTTGTCCATCGTAATTTCATCTTCAAGGGCTTGGCCTTTTTCCAAAACAATTTTAAAGAACTCAACAATTTGTCTGTCCGGGATGGCCTGTTCTATATTTTCACCACGTACATTTTTTTTATCGATTTTGAGCAGGCGGTAGGCGGCGGTGTTTATACTTATGATGCGGCCCGCGGTATCAACGGCCACAACGCCTTCCAGCATGCTTTCGAAAACCGCTTTCTGCTCGTTTTTCTGGCGGACGATGGTTTGCAGCTTATCATCAATCTGTCTGGTCATCTCATTTAATGAAGCGGACAGGAGCGCCATCTCACGGGTTTTGGATTTTGGCAGGTGAATTGAGAAATCCCCATCCGAGATGCGTTTAACACCGAGAATAATTTCTTCCAACGGATTTGTAATTCTACGCGAGACAAAGAATCCGATAAGCAAGGCAATAAAGGCCATAATCAAACCAGAGATCCCAATACGCACCTGGATAGCTGAAATTGTTTTTTCAATATCGCTCAGGTTTTTCGAGGTCCGTACAAAGAATACTGTACCATCAGGATTTGAAAAACGCAGGGCAATATACATCATATTACGTTTTACCGTATGACTAAAACGAATGGCTTTTCCTATGCCTTCTTCACGTGCGCGGATAATTTCCGGCCGGGATTTATGGTTTTCCATCTGACGCGGGTCTTCTTCGGAATCGGCAAGAACATTTCCATCGGAATCGATAATTGTGGTGCGAATTGTAATTGTCTTAAAACGCCTTCCCAGAACGCTTTGCAGATGGGAACTATCAAACGGCCGCTGGTCCTGTAACAAAATATCATAGATAAAGCTGGCCTGGTTACGCAGGCTTTCACCGGTTTCCGCGATAAAAAATTGCCTTCCCAGTGACGAGGCATACCAGGTCACAATAAGCAGGGCAAAAATAGAGATCAGGAAGGAAGTTACAAATATTTGTGTACCGAGTTTTGATTTCTTCATTCATCATCCTTAAAGCGATATCCAACGCCCCGGACGGTTTGTATGTAGTCGCCAAATTTGCCCATTTTTTTTCTAAGCCCTACAATTTGAACATCAATGGCCCGTTCCGTTACAGGATAATTTGAACCACGCAAGGCATCCACAATTTGATAACGTGTATAAACCCAACCCCGTTTCATCGCCAAAAGTTTAAGAAGATGAAACTCCGAGTAGGTCATTTCCACCTTTCTGCCATCAATGGTTACCTCATGACGTCCCGGATGAATGCTGATTTCGTTTACCCGGATTATTTCATCATCATTCGTGACGGTTCTTTCTTTACGCCTGAACACCGCTTTTATGCGGGCAATGAGCACACGTGAACTAAAAGGCTTTACAATATAATCGTCCGCGCCGAGTTCCAGACCACTGACGATATCGGCCTCCTCGCCTTTGGCAGTAAGCATAATAATTGGGATGCTGGCCAGGGCCCTGTCCTGTTTAATTTTTCGACAAACATCAAAGCCATCGACACCGGGAAGCATCAAATCCAGCAGAATCATATCGGGGGTTTCCGTTTGGATGGCCTGCAATATTTCCTCACCTGTAATAAAACGTCGCACCGTATATTTTTCTTTTAACAGGATAAACTCGATCAAATCCAGGATATCTTCTTCATCATCGACAACAAATATTTTTTGCTCAGACATTTCACTCTCCAATTAATATGCGTTAAATATACACTATTTTATTAGTATAATGTTAGCATCGGATTAGCTAATAGTTAGATGCAATTTTGACACATCCTAAATACTCCCGGTTTCCCGGAAGTGTGTATTTATAGAGATACCGCATATTTTTCAATTTGAGTCAATGTAAAAAAGCGTATCTTTCTTACCAAAATAAACTACACACATATTACATAGACATAAACGGGCAGGCTAAAGGTTTGAATATACTATTTTATAAAGCGAAAATTATTGCCATCTCCGGACTATAGAACCTAACCTATCATCAAGAATCAAGAACAAGCCAGCTACTTCAGTAAAATGAGCTTTCTGGTTTTAGCAAAAACCTTATCCACATTTAACCGATAGAAATAGACGCCGCTCGCAAGAGAAGATGCGTTGAGGGAAACCACATAAGTTCCGGTCACCTGTCGTTCTTTGACCAGCGTACGTACTTTTTGCCCCAGCAGGTTATAGACACTCAGCTCCACATCCGCCGCGCTGGACAGACGGTAAGGGACCTGCGTAAACGCATTAAAAGGATTTGGAAAGTTTTGTAATAATTCAAACTTTTCAGGCATTGGCGAAGATGGTAACAAAATAGTTAAGTTCGCATAATTATTATAAAGGTTTTTTATATTACCTTTTAATATCTGAACCGAATTCAAATAGTCTGTCCCTTGCCCGCCCACCAGGGCAACCACCATCTCCTGAGTTTCGCCCGGGGCAAGATCGAAGGGGCCGCTAACCATGGCCATATGCCGAAAGGAAGGCACCGTATTCCCGTCCCTGCCATCTACATCCCCGGTTCCCTTGACGGGATCGCCATTTAACGGGTATTTCGTTGGTTGCCCATATTGTTCAGCGTTCAGATGGTGAAAAGAAATCGGGTGATCAATGTCCGCCGTTGGTTCATACCCGCGCAGCAAATTATACCATTCCAGCGCCCCCTGATACGAACCCAGTGATGGATCATCATATTCCGTACTTCCGGCTGCATAATAAGTAAAGGATGTCATTGGCAAATTTCTATAACCCGGCAGAAACTGGTCGCCATAAATTGCCGAATCGCCAACGGAAGCTACGATGGGCCCCTGCAACAACACGTAGGCCATCGCCGGTGTGGGTTGGCCCAAGGCCAAAAAGTCTTTATCCTCACCACCGTTAAATGTAAAAGTACAATTAAGGACTGAATCACAACCAGCCAGGTCATCCCCATAATAACCCAAATCCGTATCCATCCATTGTGACAGGTACATTTCCTTAAATGGTTTATCCGTGCTAAGGTTTTTGATTTTATATTTCTTAAAGATCGTCTGATCAAGTTCCGTCTCCGGCTTATTATAAGCCCAAACTGTTACCTGCAATTCAATGCCCAACGGATCGCTGCCATACAAGGAAGAAGTATAAACTCCATCCAGATCGTTGACCTTAAACCAAATCACCTGGTCGGCCCCGTCTATCCCCGGATAATCGCCATACTGAGCATTGGGATATCCATCCCTGTCCCTCACCGGATCATAAATACCGTTTTGGTTCACGTCCACATAGGGCGCTCCCTGCTCCACCGGCCAGTTTTTCCAATCATCCCGGTAATCGAACAGTATCTGCTCCAACATGCTGTCGGTTACGGCCGAGACAGGCACCTGGTTTAACTCTTCTGCCTCCTGCACAACATCGGAGCAGGTCAGGCTGATCCAATCCCGACGAATACGGTATATATGATCGCTAACCGGTTGTGTTCCCGTGCGAAAGGTTTGTCCGCCCACCTGTATTCTACCGTTTACCCACGCACCCCAAACCAGGCCATCCCGATAGACGACATTGCCCTTGCCCCGTGGATAAATACCACCGGCCTTACCGTCCGGCGCGATAGCGGACGTCCCATCGTTGTAAAGCCAATAAGACCAGTTGTTGATATTGCACAGGGTCCGGGACGTCGGCAATTCGGATATGCCGGCAGATTTTTCCAGTGTTTGTCCCGTTTGCTTATTTTTTGCAGAGATAAATCCACTTAAAATAAAAAACAGGGCAAGCATGCAGTATTTAAATTTTTTAAGATGATGCATACCGCCTCCCGAGGTTGAATCGGATCATCAAAAAAACAAAAGAAATGTAGAAATAATAACCTGTAAAAAATACAAGAAAATCTTTAATTTTCAAGAATTATTATTTCGCGTGGTGCTATCATTGTGTCAAAGGCAAATTATTCGTTTTAACGGTTAGGAACCTGTTATTCCCATAAAGGCACATAGCCGATTTTTTCCACTATTTTTTGTCCTGCCGGGGACAAGGTCCAATCGATGAAGTGCCGGGCCGGAGGCTCCGGGGTATCAATGGTATAAAAATAGAGATAACGCGAAAGCGGATAACGGTCATTAATAACATTTTTGCGCGAGGGCCTCACACCATCAACGGGGGCATGGAAAAGCGAATCGCCATATGCACGGCCACCATAGCCAATGGCGTTACGGTGCCTGGCCACAAAATCCGTGATTTGTCGTGTAGTCAGAAAGGAGAGGCATTGCGCTCCATACCCGGACCCGGGCAACACATGTTCCTGGATATAAAAATGGGTACCGGAACTACGCGGACGGATGGCAGGCAAGATTATTTTTCCTTCTTCGGGACCGGATTTCCAGTGTCTGACCTTCCCGCTAAAAATATTGGCAATGTCTTTAAGTGTTAATGAATCAATTTTGTTTGCGGGGTTTAAATATATGCTCAGGGCGTCTTTCGCAACAAGGAAGGAAATGCCGATGCTGCGATATTTACGTGCCAGTTTACTTGCTTCCTGCGGACGGATAAGACGCGAGGCCATGGCAATGTCCACACGGGCGTCAATCAGGGCGTTTATGCCCGAGGCACTTCCTCCACCGGCGACATAAATGGAGACGCCCGGATGAAGGGTCATATAGGCTTCGGCCCAGGAGCGCACCAAAATAAGCATTGTGTCCGAGCCTTTAATGCGGATGATATGCGTATTCTGATGCTGCGGAGTACGACACGACAGCAGCAGCAGCATAATCAAGATCAGAGAAACAAAAAACTTCTTAATAAAAACAGACATGTCAACTTTCCTCAAAATGATTATAAAGAGTCGATCCCGTATAAAGAGCGCCCACGGTCTCTTCCATAAGTGATTTAGACTGTTTCTATCGATGCTCCACCTTGCTTTGCATCCGTTTCAGGATATAAGGCGTACCCTTTTTCCACTTTGGCATATCGCGCAGATTTGCCAGGCGGTTTACCAGTATATATATAAGATTTGTATATTGCCCGGCTGCATCAAAATTCATGGGCTGTGAAAGATCATCGAAAGGCGTATGATAACGTTTATCGAGCCATTGTTGATTTAACCGCAGCGCTTCCCCGCGGCTTATTGAACGGTACATAAAACCGTCGATAACGCTTATAGCAGGGATACCCGCCGAGGCGAAAGACATTTGATCGGAGCGGGAGAAAGCCTCTGTCTCCATATACGATGATGGAATCTTATCCAGGGACAAACCGTTCTCGGCCAGGACATCATTTAAAATATCACCTAAATCCGAATAGCTGCCGCCAACGGCAATCACACTTTTAAAACGGTCTAACAAGGCAAGGCCATCCACATTGATCATGGCTGCGGTCCGGGAAATAGGGAAAAGCGGGTGTTCTACATAATAGCGGGAACCGAGCAGCCCTTTTTCTTCCCCGCTAAACCATATAAAAAGCACGCTGCGCCGCGCGGGGTACCCCCTTTGTTTATATAGGCGGGCCAGTTCCAACAAAACAGCGCTGCCTATCGCGTTATCCAACACCCCGTTATAAATCGAATCCCCCCGGACAGGCACACCAATCCCAAGATGATCATAATGCGCGCCAATAATGATGCAGGATTTTTTTAACTGAGGGTCCGCGCCTTCTATACGTGCGATAATGTTCGCGGATTTGAATTCCCTTTGATTAAATTTTCCATGAAAGGTCAATCGTGCCCTGAGGGTCATTGGGCGGATGCGGTTGTTCAGAGCTTCCCGCTGTAATTGTTTATAAGTAATATTTGTGCCTTTTAGCAGCAAATCGGTTTTTTGAGGGTTGAGATACAAGGCAAGGTGACCGGTCACCCGTCCGGGCAAAGATACTTCTTCGGTGGCATACTCCCGGCGGATATGTGCAAAACGACGGGTGGCGCCTTGCGTATCCTGATAGGGGTTTGGTAGAAAGATACTGCCCACCGCCCCCCTGGAAAGCGCCAGGCGGATCTTGGCTTCGGGGGTGGAGTAAATGGTAGGTGCGGCCCCCATAAAAAAACCGGGATCATTTCGGGAGAGGGGTTCACCGTCAAAGAACACAACCATTTTCCCGGCGACGTCAAGATTCTGATAATCATAATAATCATATTCAGGCGCGTTGATCCCAAAACCGACAAAAACGATCGGCACCGGTAAGGGGGTATAGGTTTGTTCACCGGATTTTAAAAGGATATAATCATCCCAAAGGTTTAATTTCCGGTCCGGTCCGGGAGTGAGATGGATTACCAGCCTGGAACCGGCTAAAGCCCGGCTGCCATGCATCGGGATTAATTGTTTATACTCATCGTTTGTGCCCCCGGCGGACAGGCCCCACATCTTCAAATGGCCGATGATAAAATCACGGGCTTTTTCCAGACCCGCCGAACCCGTTGCCCGGCCACGCAATTCATCGCTGCCAAGAAAAGAGACATATCCGGAAATGGAATCGCTATGGGCTGCAACCGGCTGCTGCCCTAAACATACCGATATAAAAAACCCGGTTGAAAGTACCAATAAAAGATAAAACTGAAGTCTATTCATAAGTGCGGTATCTAATTTAGAGTCAAGAGATCGGATATGGCAACAGAATCTCTACAGCGAATTAACAACAAGCCTAAATTAGCCCGTATCATTAAAATATCAAAGCAAATTTTAATGAGGCTTTAAACAGTTCCAGGGTGCACCACAAAGGAAGAAGTATTTTTTAAAACATCCTAAAAAGTCAGGTCAACACAACCAACTTGCCGCTGGCCCGGTTGCTTTCCATATATTGATGTGCTTCAACTATTTGATCAAGTGAAAAGATTTTGTCAATATTTAATTTTATGGCCCCTGTCTGCAATGCGTCGATAAACTCCTGAAGCATGTCTGATGTTATATTTTGAGAATCCCCCATATAGACGGTTAATCTGCCGAGCGAAGGGATATCACCCATTGGGGTAAAATCATGCATCGTCCATTCATTGCCCAGGATGCCTGTCATGCAGACGATGCCCTTGCTGCAAATACATCTGAGCGAATCTTTTAGTGTTTTTGTCCCTATAAGTTCCAACACTTTATCGACGCCCCCGGGCACTATGGATTGAAGATTTTTTGAGATATGGCCATCGTCTATCAACACATAATCGGCGCCGTTCTCCAGAAGATATTTTTTCTTTTCCGGTTTACGCGTGGTTGATATCACCCGGACCCCTAAATGGCCGGCAAGCTGGCAGGCAAGCATCCCGATGGAAGAGGTACCGCCACGAATAAGCAGGGTTTCACCTTTCTTTATTTCCAGGGCCTGATGAAGCGAACCGGATACCGTTTGGAACATTTCAGGGACAGCGCCAAGTATGCTCCACGGTAAGCTGCTTTCAAATTTTGATACGATGTTTACAGGCACCAATGTATATTCAGCATACCCACCATTAAACTCCCGGCCCATTTCGCCCATCATGGCGGCAACCTTTTGTCCGGTTTCAAAAGTTCCCGAGGGGTCCTGATCCACAACACCAACACACTCAATACCCTGGACAATTGGAAACTTTACGTTTGCTGAATGACCCTGTCGGGTAAAAAGTTCGGAACGGTTCAAACCAAATGCCTTGATTTTTATCCGAACCCATCCATCTTTAGCCAAAGGTTTAGGCAAATTTTGTACTTTAATTACATTCGGGGGTCCGGGTTTTAGGGTTACGGCAGCTTTCACAATATGGTCTCCCCTGTTTCATTTTCACCAAACATGACCGCGCATATACGATTGACGGACAAATATTATGCGTTTATTATTCTTATGGCACTCACGAAGCAAGACTTTTTTCGATCCGCTTATCGGGCACAAACCACATAATCAGCACAAACACATAGAGGACTATGGCAATCCAGGTATTCAGAAACGAAATACCGGTCCCGCTGATAAAAAGGATAATGGATAATTTTCCTTTCCAATCGGCGCCAATAGCCGCTTTAAGGGTTGTGTTGTCCGGTTGACTATTAATAATTAAGCGCTGAAGAATGTTGTAGGCAAAACCGGACATAATCATGATAAAACCATAACTTGCCACCGGCAGGGAGGCAAAATAATATTCACCTACCCAGGATGTGGTAAACGGTATCAAAGAAAGCCAAAACAATAAATGCAGGTTGGCCCATAGCATTTTTCCATTTATTTTTTTGGCGATCTGAAAAAGATGATGATGATTGTTCCAATATGTTCCCAGCATAATAAAACTAAAAATGTAGCTGAACAGAATCGGTAGCTTTGCAGTCAGGGCTTCGATGTCCGTTCCATTCGGTGTTTTTAACTCCAATACCATAATCGTGATGATGATCGCCAGAACACCGTCACTAAATGCTTCCACCCGGCCTTTGCTCATTATAATATCCTTTTATCGGGAACTGTATTGTTTAAGTTTCTTAGTTATCAAATTCTGCCATTTAAAAGCAAATATATTTATTTTATGTAGATGTACGCCCAGCGGTATTTTTATTGGATTTCTATAAGAGTAAAATTTCTTATAATTGCCCCGGGCTATATATTACATGAAATAAACATCGTATTTAATAAAGGCAACAGATGAAGACAGCCATTCTTGGAGGAACGGGTCTGATTGGGACGGCCCTTACAAAGGTATTGCAAAATAACGGCCATGAAGCGCTTATTATCTCAAGACAACCCCTGCCCCATACCAATATCGAATACCGGGTATGGAACCCGGAACAAGGGGATGCGGATAGGGCTTTATTTGCCGGGATCGATGCCGTTGTAAATTTGTCCGGCGCCAATATTAGCAAGGGGCGCTGGACAAAAAAACGTAAACAGCAGATTTTGGATTCCAGGGTGCTAACCAACCGTAAGATTGTACAGGCCTTTAGCCGAATGGATAATACACCGCGTGTGTTTATTACCGGCTCCGCTGTTGGTTATTATGGCCCTGCCGGGGATAAAATTCTTGATGAAGCCAGTCCGCCGGGTCATGATTTTTTGGCCTCGGTTTGTGTAGGCTTGGAGGAGCAGGCCTTTAAAGCCCGGCAATATGAAATCCGAACGGTTGCATTACGCACCGGCGTGGTCCTTGCGGCCGGGGGCGGGGCCCTGCCAAAAATGGTGTTACCATTTAAACTGGGTCTTGGCGGAAGACTCGCCTCGGGCAGGCAATGGTTTCCCTGGATTCATATTGATGACGTTGCCCGATTGATCCTGTTTGTTCTCGAAAATGACGCGCTTGAGGGGCCAATAAATGCCGTCTCACCCGGTATTGTAACAAACCGCGGGTTTACTAAAACGCTTGCCGGGGTTCTCCGGCGTCCCGCCTTTTTCCCGGTACCGGAAGTAGCCTTGAGAGTGGCGCTTGGTGAAATGGCGCAGGCTGTGCTTGCCAGCCAACGGGTAGAACCGGCAGAGCTGTTATCGGCAGGATACCAATTTTATTATCCACAGCTAAAAACAGCCCTGCAGGATTTATTGCATAGCCCTTCCGGCTGACCACATATTCCAAGGGAGTTAAAAGATACAAGCCTGGACTGCCTCATATTTTCCGAATTTTCGCTTCGCTAATTTCCCATCCCAGCCAGCCCAAAGCCCCCTGGGGCCGCTATGGTGGAACAGCCGTGCGGCGGGCGAAAGACCGATCACCTCCGGCGGAATCGCGGATGCCTTGCGGGATATCCATCAAACCGCTCTTCGTATTGTGCACGATGGGCAGCAGGCTTTACAGGAAGCAAAAACTAAAAGATATGTATGGATATTTTCACTCTCTATTTTTATAATAGAGAAACATACGTTTAAAAAAGGGCAAATTGTTCAATACTTGCAACCCAAAATAA
>CAYWBI010000091.1:0-15426 GCA_964456445.1 uncultured Calditrichaceae bacterium | reverse complement strand
CGGGCATCCCACATGCGGTTCTTGTCCGCGCCATTGAACCACTCGAAGGGATCGGGGCCATGCTCACCCGCAGAAAAATGCGGGAAATAAAATACAATTTATGCGCCGGTCCGGGATTGCTTACACAGGCATTGGGTATCCGCACGGCACATAGTGGGATTGATTTACAGGGCAATACAATCTGGATCGAGGCAGGGAAACAAAAAACAGAGGCCGCGCAAATCTTATCCCGCCCGCGGGTGGGCGTGGGTTATGCAGCGGAAGACGCACTATTGCCGCGCCGCTACAGCATCAAAGCCAATCCCTGGGTCAGCCCTGCACGAACGGGTAACAACAAACAGGCCGCGCCTTAAAAGCACGAAGACAGAGCGGGCCGAAATCCGCGTCATCAGATATCATTCTTTATACTTGTGACGCTCTTACTGGATCGCCCTCTAAATCATTTGTGACAAAAAGAATATAATTTTGTAACTTGCATCCTGTAACCGACCATCGTGGTTCACATCAAAGAAATCATTAAAAAATATAATCTTAACACTCAGGAGACAAAAAATGTCTAAAACAATACATTATCCGCTGATCGTTCTTGGTTCCGGTCCCGCAGGGCTAACCGCAGCCATCTATGCCGCACGCGCCAATCTTACCCCATTGATTCTCGAGGGGCATCAGCCGGGCGGACAATTGACCATCACCACCGATGTTGAAAATTTTCCGGGTTTTCCGAGCGGTATCATGGGCCCTCAACTTATGGAAGACATGCGTAAACAAGCCCAGCGTTTTGGCGCCGAAACCAAATTTGAACTGGCAGAAAAAGTAGATTTTTCCAAACGTCCCTTTACCATTTTCGGCGAATCGCAAACCTATACCACCGATGCGGTCATCATCTCCACCGGCGCATCCGCACGCTTGCTGGGTCTGGAGAACGAAAAGCGCTTGATGGGCCACGGCGTTTCCGCCTGTGCCACTTGTGATGGTTTTTTCTTCCGGGATAAAGAAGTTATCATTGTTGGCGGTGGGGATTCCGCCATGGAAGAGGCAACTTTTTTAACGAAATTTGCATCAAAGGTTTATATCAGCCACCGGCGTGACGCCTTTCGCGCTTCAAAAATTATGGTGAAAAAAGCGGAAGATAACCCGAAGATCGAGTTTCTGCTTAGTAAAACCATCGATGATATCCTGGGAGACACCCAGGTAGAAGCGGTGCGTTTAAAAGATACCAAAACAGGTGAATTGAGCGAAATGAAAATTGACGGGGTTTTTATGGCCATCGGACATATTCCAAATACGCAAATATTCCCCGGTTTGGAAAAGGATAAAAAAGGTTATCTTATTACGAAACCCGATTCCACCTACACAAATATCCCAGGTGTTTTTGCCTGTGGCGATGTTCAGGACCACACCTATCGCCAGGCGATAACCGCCGCCGGTAGCGGGTGCATGGCCGCGATCGATGCTGAACGCTGGCTGGAAGACCAATAAAAACCGCTAACGCACACTGCTTTATATCAAACCCGTATTTTGTCAAGAAATGCGGGTTTTTTTTATGACACATCATTAAGCATGAACATTGCCGGGCATTGTTTATATGATCGGGGCAACAGAAAATATATGCGGTTTTAAAAAAACGCCCGTACTTCCGCCTGCCCGGTATGGATGATAGTGCTGAAGCCTGCATCAAAACGACCGGTATAAAGCAAGGTGAAAACAATATTCTTCGAAACGGTATATTCCGCCCGTAACTGCCAACGCTGGCTAACGCCCTGTTTTTTCCCGCGCGCCATTTCGTAGGGCACGACCAATCCCAAAGGATTGTTTGTGACATTCACCTTTTGATACTCATAGTTTCCGGTGATCCGTCCTTTTCCTTTAAAGGAATAAGTGGATTGCAGTTTTGACGTCATAAACCATAAATCCAAAGGATACGATTCCGCCCGATTTTTTTCATTGCCATAATTGGTATTCACACGCAGTTCCAGCGGGGGCAACGGCCGGTAAGAAAACTGCTGCTGCAAATACACCCCGGAAATATCGCGATTGCGGACAGGTTTGGATTTTACCGAGCGAAAAACGGATTTTAAACGCAGCTCACTTTGACTTTTTAAAACAGAAGAAATCCGCCAATCGGTGCGAAGAGCTTTTTCAGTTGTCAGCCGGTCTTCATTTTCATTGGGATCAAGAAACTGATTAAACAAATCATCCCGATACCTATATTGCAGACGGAAATTCAGATTGCGGTTGCGTTTAAAAAGATAGACATCCTGATCATAAATAATGCTGCCCCGCAAGGTCTGCGCCCCCTGGTACTTACTTAGATCCAGCAGATATATAGCCAGCAGATTTTTTTCCTTTGTCTCCTCATCCACACGAAAATAACTGGTACCGCTGATTTGGGACAGAGCATGTTTCCAGCCGCTTTTTTCTTTGCGCCAATAGCGGCCCGGATCAAAATTAAGACGCAGGGCGCTGTTGATTTTTGTTACCGGTTCAAACGTGCCGGACGGCACAATAAACAACACATAGTCACCATCGGGGTCGGGGACATATTCGTTCAAACCCGTATCAAAGCGTAGGTTTCCGCGTCCCTGTTGAACCTTTATATAAACCTTTTCCCTTAGCGCCGTCTGCTGTGTCGAAAGCCGGTATTGAACATTTGCCCGAAACGCCTTTTTCCAGCGGCTGTGCGAAACACGCAGCTCCGCCAGGTTGGTAGCCCGGTCCTGCCATACAGTATCCTGAACAGAGGCATCGGCGAAAAGAATTTTCAGCGTATCCACTTTTATATTTTTAAAACGCTGCGTATAATTTTTTTTACGTAAAACCACATCCAGGCTGGCCGATGTTTCGCCAAAATTTTTTAAACTAAAATTTATATGACGTGTCTCCGTTTCTGCCTGTGGCACCAGCGCGCCCGCATTTTCCACATCATAAACTTTGTCCTGTCGCTGATGATATTCAACATAACCATCCATGTGTTTCATTTTAAACAAGGCGATATTTATGCCATAATCATCAATGCGGAAACCGTTCAAATAGGATGGCGTTTGATTACGACGGTTTTCAAAATCAAAACTAAGGGTCGGCTTGACCATCCACCAGGAACCACCAAGGCTGCTGCGAAAACGTCGCCAACGGTTATCGATTGTATGTTGGTCGTAGTCGCTATTTATCACTTCATACTTCGCCTTGTAGTTAAATACAGCGGGTAGTTGAAAATCCACCCGGCCGGACAGACGGTTTGTTTGCTGTAATCCCCGCGTTAAAAACCCGCCATTTAAAGCGATTGTATATTTGGAGAGCGGTAGATACGTGACATGCAACTGGACACTTTTTTCACCAGTCTGTGTACCGGTTTCATTCAGAATATTCCAGTAACGCTGATAATCCGCCTGGTTGACACGATCAAGAGCGCGAAAAGCATCATCGATCAGACGTATATTTATACCGGCGTCTAATGCGCCAAGTTTCCATCCCGCGGGCTGCAACATAAGTTTAGCGGCATTTGCTGTAAACGACCAGGCCTTACCGTTATTCTTGTTATCATCGATGGCACTGAAGGTATTTAAGTCAAAAGTGCTAAGCGCCAGTTCGGAACTGACGGTAATATTGGTTTGGGGCGCCCAGTTAAGACGCATATCGGTCAGTTGATGTTTTTGCGGAAGGGGCAACAATTTTACCGGTTGATAGTCACCCTTCGACGGGCCAACCCAGCGGTATTGGCCTAAACGGTCGCGGACATAACTGCCCTGCAGATGTCCGATATCGGTAAAACGCACGGTATAATCGCCAATGTTCCGACCCACATAGCGGAAATAATTGTAATTTTTACCGGACACAAGGGTATCGCCTTTAACATAGCTGCCATTACCTTCTCCCACAAAGATGGCGCCGTCGGTTACGGCTTTTCTAAAATCGTTTCCGGCAGCACGGAGAATATTTTTATCATCTTCAGAAAGTGGTTCACCCCCGCCGACCACTTTGTCGGCAGCATCGCCTTCCTGAAAATACCGTATTTCATAATCTAATTTTTTATTAAGAAATGCCCCCCCTGCACGTCCGCCGTAGGCATTGCGGCTAAATCGTTGTTCGGCGGGAAAATATTCAAAATCCACTTCAATACGGGCTTCACCGGTAATCAAACGGCGATTCGTAAAGGTTAGTTGACCATTGGCATACTCGATGATATAGTCATTACCTTCACCACGCAGCATCTGTTTGCCATTTACCCAAACTTTTTCTGTTCCCGCTAAAACGATAATTTCGCGTTCGCCATTTTTACCGGTCAACGGATACGGCCCCTGGTTGCCCTCCTGACCAATAAAAGTCATGCGGTTAAAAAAACCACGTGTCGTTGCGGCAGTGGCCCCTGCAAATTGGTTCTTATATCTCCCGAGCAGGGTAAGCCCCTGCAGTTTGCGGGACACTTTACCAAACTCCGAGCCCTTATGCCCTAAATTTATATCACCAACGGTGCCCTCGATAAAGGGGCTTCGAAACTGGACATAAACCCGGTCTATTTCGTTCAGGGTTTGTGTATTTCCTTCAGGCTGGATGGGCGTTGATTCATCGGTCAGGGCTGCAACAACTTCCATGTTTTCGGTGATATGCCCGCTTAGTTCGAGGTTTAAACCGGAGTTAAGGCTCAAGTCACGGTTACTGCCTATGTTTACACCACGGACAATGCTGCCACTTGTTTTAAGATCGCTGTTTAAACCGACAAAGGGATTTGAAAAGTCACTGAAATTTAACTTTACCCTGGGCGCTTTTGTTGTGTCTTCTGTGTTTTTCAATGTATCGAGATGGTACAGACTATAAAAACGCTTAAGATTCAGCGGTTGGCGTGAATAACGTACCCATAGGCTGTCACCGGCCCGGGCCGCAGGTAGAAACAGAATAAATCTTTTTTCAAGCCTGTAGCCCAAATCCGCTCGTTGCTCAACGCCGTTCCTTACAACCTGAATGGTTTGTGGGCGGACGATATGTCCATCGGGGAAAACAAACCGTGACAGTTCTTGTTGCGGCGTTAACAAGCTATCCACCTGCCAGGGATTGGAAAGGGTGTTTTGCGCAGGAAGAAACAGCGGCACAATTAACAACAATACAAGATTGAAAAATAATTTTCTACTCACGGAATTTCCAGGCGGCCGGTTATAACTTTGTTATCATCAAGTATAAAAAGTGTCTTTCCCTGTTTATCGGAAAAAGCAGTAACATCCATCGGACGTGAAAAGGGGATGCCATTTTTTATACGTTTTACCTCGCCACTTCCGGGATAAACGATAAAGACAGACCGGGCCACAGGATCAGCCAAAAACACCATATCACCGACAACCCCCAAACCGTGAGGATGTTTAAAGCGTTTATCACTGATGACGCGTATAAAATTCCCAAAAAGATCAAAAACGAACAAACCGGGTAGATCGGCATCGGAAACAAGTAGTTTATCTCCCTGCCAGATATCAAGTTGCTGTGGATTGATCAGTTCCCCACTGTCGGACTCCGTCTGGCCAAAAGAGTGCTCGGCGCTGCCATCCCGGTTAAATTTGATCACTTTAAAATCCTGATGATCCAGTACAAAAAGATCATTTTGGGCAGATACGGCACAACTGGCCAGCTCTGCAAACTGGAAACGCGGTTCCAGGGCATCATTGTTTACAAGGCTGGAGATAAAATTCATCTGACGGTCATATCGTTGCAAACGTTGATTATTATAATCCGATACATAAATATTTACAATGGAACGCGCCCAGATATCAGCGGGCATATCAAATTGGTCATTATTAAAACCAAAACCACCAATACTCTCCAAATATTTTCCCTGTCGGTCAAACAGGCGGACCATGTTGTTGCCGGTATCGGCAACATAAATAATATCCAAAGCGGAATGATCGATGGCCCAGGGTTGATTTAATAGAGGCTCTCCGTCTTTTGTTTCGCCAAAACGTCCGCTCTCCACAAATACCTGTGCGGATAATACAGCGCTCATCAACATGATAATAATAAGTGTAACACGCATATTGCCTCCTGATAAAAGGTAGTTTAGCAAAATTTTACTTAAAAGGGAAAACGACAGTAGAAAAAGTGAAAAGCAAAACCATTGGAAAAAGGATAGATATCTAAGATTAATGCCGTCTTTAAACATTTGTCAAAAAACTTACGACGGACGATATCCATTGACCGGCAATAAATATCAACATCCAAGGCATGATTATCTACACCAATTAAACTCAACTTCCAGGGATATTATTTATCACGTAAAGTTAGACATGCCATTTTTTATCTTTCCGGCGTGCTCACCGTCAATATTTATGTTCTGATGCTCCTATATATTTAGATAAATATCCGATAAATAAAAACAATTTGACTTTACGATCTATTTGTTTAAGTTTTTTTTTAAATAAGTCGATTAAAAAGGGAATCTTTATCCAGCTTATACTTGTTTATTAATAACCGGGCGGTTGCATAAAGATGTATTTTTAACGATTGTACACTTTTCGGACATTCGATTAAGGGCAGTATAATGATCGAAGTAAACATCAACGGTGTTTTTTTAACACAGAACCAATCAAGCGGCATCCTTTTAAAGGAGACGGACGGGAATCGTACATTGCCGATTATTATTGGTGAATACGAGGCCCAATCGATTGCATTAGGTCTGGAAAAAATCAAACCGCCCCGTCCCATCACCCATGACCTGGCAACGAGTTTATTAGATTCATGCGGCGCCACCATGGAAAGTGTGCTTATAACCGATCTAAAAGAAAACACATTTTTTGCACGGATTCGTATCTGTAATCAGGCCAAGGAAATTTTAGAAGTTGATTCCCGCCCCAGCGACGCCATTGCCCTTGCCGTGCGCAACGGCGCGCCCATCTATGTAAATGAGTCCGTTATGGACCAGGCCGCTTATATGTCGGATGACAAAAGTGACATCAACGACCGTAGTTATATCTTTAAATCAACAACATCCGAAGTTGATCGTTTAAATGATGAGCTAAAAAAAGCTGTTGAAACTGAACAATACGAACGAGCTGCCGAATTACGGGATCGTCTTAAGCGAATTGAATCGAAACATTAACAGCCAAAGGTTTAATAGATGAATGATTTTAATTTTAAATTGAAATTATATGGTGTCCGTGGAAGTTATCCGATTGCCCCGGCAGACGGAACAAAAATTGGTGGAAATACCGCCTGTGTGTTGGCGCGCACCAAAGACAGTATTGTTATCCTTGATGCGGGAAGCGGCGTTATCCAGCTTGGTAAAGATTTAATCCCGGAAATTTTGGCACATCAAAAAAAACATGATACACCATTTCATATTACCTTTATGTTCAACCATACGCATCATGATCATTTAATCGGCTTGCCGTTTTTTGCACCGATTTATATGCCCGGCGTATTTATTCATTTTTTTGGCCCGGCAACCCTTGGGATGGATTTTGAAGATATCCTGCGCGCTTTCGTTATGCCTCAATTCTTTCCGGTTTCCATGGATGAGTTCCGTTGTACAAAGGAATTTCACAATTTAACCGAAAACACGGTTGTTTATTTTACCCCGGAACGACCGGCCCCAAAGGTTGGCCATGTAATGGAGCCTCTTCCCCATGACCGTATATTAAGCATCCACACCATGAAATATTATTTTCATCCCAAAGACGGCAGCTATCCCTTTCGTATTGAATGGAACGGGAAAAAAATAGTCTATGCCACGGATGTCGAACAATATATCGGCGGAGATCAGCGATTGGCGCGTTTTTCCAATGGGGCCGATGTGTTGATCCATGACGCTCAATATACCGAAGAAGAATACCAGATGTTTGCGGGTTATGGCCACAGTACTTTTGTATCTGCCTGTGATACCGCCAAACAGGCCAAGGCAAAAAAACTGCTGCTTTTTCATCACAACCCCGGCCACAGCGATACTGATTTGAAAAAGATCGAGGGCAATGCACAAAAGCTTTTCCCGAATTGTGAATTGGCTACGGAAAACTGGGAATGGCTGTTATAGATTTTGATTGCTGCACATAGCGGTTTTATTAAAATACTTTAATGTAAAAAAAACAGCGCTTATCATTGTTGATAAGCGCTGTTTTTTATTTTCAAAATTTGAAATTTCAAATGTGTAAAGTTGATATGGACAAAATTTTAAAGCTTTTGGCGTGATGCGATGGCCCGGCCAATGGTGGTCTGATCTATAAATTCCAGTTGGGAACCCATGGGGATACCATAAGCAATTTGTGTAACTTCTATCCCTTTTTCTTTTAAAAACTGCGAAAGATAGATCATAGTCGCCTCGCCCTCCGTGCTCAAATTCAAAGCCAGCAAAACCTCTGCAATATCTTCTTCATCCACTCGACGTAACAACTCGTTTATTTTTAAATCTGCAGGCAGGACACCGGCGAGTGGAGATATAACACCACCAAGCACATGATACAGACCATCAAATTCACCAGCGCTTTCTATGGCCATCACATCCACTACATCTTCCACTACACAAATTTTATGACTGTCCCGTTTTGTATCATTACAAATATTACAATATTCCTGCTCGGTGAGATTGAAGCACCGTTTGCAAAAATGGATATCCTGAGTGGTATGCACTATGGCATCTACAAGCGTCTCCGCATAAACGGAACCTTTTTTTAGGATGAACAGGGCCAGGCGTTGTGCAGATTTCTTCCCGATACCAGGCAGTTTGTTCAGTTGCTCAATCAAGGGTTCTAATGCAGGAAGGGCGTTGTGCATGTTTTACATTCCCGGCATTTTAAAATTGTCCGGCAGATTTAGCCCCCCCAACATGCCACCGGTTACATTCTGCATTTCCTTGGCAGCCCGCTCCTGGGCGTTCTTAATCGCCTGATTGATTGCCGCTGCGACCAGGTCTTCAAGCATCTCCTTATCATCGGGACTGATTACTTCATCTTCGATCGACACAGAAAGAATTTCAAGTTTGCAGTTTGCAACAACCTTTACCATACCGCCACCGGCCGTGGCTTCCACTTTGATATCGGCCAGGGTTTCCTGGGCCTTGGCCATTTCCTGCTGCATTTGCTGGGCCTTTTTTAACAAATTGTTCATATCCATAGGATAACTCCTTTATTATTCCGGCTGTAAACCGAATTCATCAACAAATTTTTTAAAGATTGTATTTTCCTCTTTTAACCGCTCAAAACGTAAGGCTCCCTGTGATTGCTTTGGCGCTGAGGAATTCTTCGATGGAGTTTGTTCATCGGTAAGCGTAAAATTATATATGATACTGATTTCTTCGTTAAGTAGTTCCTGTAGTGACTCTTCCAATTGAACCCGGTTTTTTTTTACCAACTCTTGTTGAAAGAGATTACAGGTTATATCAACGGTTAGAACTCCATTTTCAAAACCAACGGGCTTAAATGAATTAAAAAAATTGGCAACAAGAGGTTTTTGAACTAAAAGAAGCTCCGCCCATCGGGTCCAGAGGCTTTGTATCTTTTTTAAATTGACAGGCCGTTTTTCTTTTGCGTTGTCCGGTGAAGCCACCTTGGATATTACTTCTGGTTCATTATAGTTTTTTTTTTTTAAGATTTCGATTTTCTCGATGATTTCGCGCAGGCTTTTGGTGGAAGTCAGCTTGGTCATTTTTACCAGGGCCAGTTCAAACTTCAGATACGGTTGCTGGGCCCACTTCATTTCGGTCAATGCCTGTGACAGGATATTCAGATAGACGATGATATCATTTTCACTAAATATTTTAGCTGCTTCGGTATAGCGGGCGGCATAGACATCCGAGACTTCCAAAAGTTCCGTGGAATCCATGGTGATTACTACCAATAAATTGCGGAAATGCTCCTCCAGACCGATCATCAATTCCATCAGATCCAAACCGGAAGCATAAATATCCCGTGCCAGCAAAAGCATATCCCGCAGGTTTTGCTCCAGGATCAAATTACTAAATTTAAAAAATACTTCCTGGTCAATAAGCCCAATGGCCTGCTGCACATTTTCCAGATCAATTTCCTTGCCACTGAAAGAAATAATCTGATCCAGCAAACTCTGGGAATCACGCATGGAACCATCGGCTTTTTTTGCCACCTGCAATAAAGCGTCATCCGATATTTGGATGCCCTCCTTATCACAAATCAATCTAAGGTGTGCGATGATGGTTTTTAAGGTGATGCGTTTAAAGTCGTAACGTTGGCAACGTGAAAGGATCGTGGCCGGCACCCGATGGATTTCTGTCGTGGCAAAAATAAAAATGGCATGTGCCGGTGGTTCTTCCAAAGTTTTCAACAGCGCATTAAAAGCCTCGTTGGTAAGCATGTGCACTTCATCAATGATATACACCCGGTACTGGCCCTCTGTGGGCGTGTAATTGATGTTTTCACGCAGGTTGCGGATTTCTTCAATACGTCGATTGGAAGCGCCATCGATTTCCATTACATCCATGGACTTGCCCTGGATAATGGCCTGGCTGATGGGGCTGTTAATATCGGGATTCGCGTTCGGGCCGCCTTCGGCGTTTAGCGCCATGGCCAGGATACGCGCGGTTGTGGTTTTGCCTACGCCACGTGGACCGGAAAAAATATACGCCTGACCGATCCTTCCGCTTTCAATGGCGTTGGACAAGGTTCGTGTAATATGTTCCTGTCCAACAATATCGTCGAACTTCAATGGCCTGTAGCGACGGGCGATAACCACATAAGACATATATTAACTATCCATTCAATAGATCTGTGGAAGTGAAAACCCTTTTTATAAATAAAGGTGGATGAAACCTTTGAGACAAAAATAAAAAGCCAGGCTGATCCGCGGCACATAAACCATTCGCTAACCGCTGCTCCCTTCCAGGCCTGACGGAGTTGGGCAAAGGTACATTGCGCGGGGCCTGGCTATATTTATTTTCAAGGGGTAGAAGTTAAAGAAATCACTCCAAGGTGTCAAACTTTTAGCCGGGATATTTTAACCGCCGGCGCCTCATACCGCATGTAATTTAAATTTGCGCCCAATATATTTTTGGCTCTACCGGGTTTCTAGCGGGTAAATTCTTAGATAGAAAGAATATTCATAAGACAGGGTAACAGGATTAATGGATAATCTGGCCGGGAATTGTTTTTTGGCATGAAGACAGCTGAGCTCAAGGGTCGAGCGCAGCATCTGACTAACCCCGTCCTTGAGGGCGGGGAGGAAAACGAATAAGGCTTTTAAGGGGGCTTTAGCCCAACAACTTCAGGGGCTAAAGCCCCGATGAATCAATCGGTCTGTTTGTCCCCGGGATAAATCCCGGGGCTATTCAAAGAAGAAAAACAATGTGATTGAAATTCAAGGAATTCACTTGTCCGTACCTTTTGCTTATTGAACCGAAATCAAATTTTAAGGGCTTTCATTCATTTTTAATTCAGGAGGCATTCAGGTTCCTTAACAGGCCTATTCTATTTACACACAAAAGCCAGTAGTGCCATATTTTTAAATCACTCACAATTTTAAAGACCAATCATTTTGTGGATTTGATGAAATTATCTTTCAGGGAAATTCCAAATTTTATGCTTAACCCAACTTGTTGTATCTTATGTTTTTTGTATTGTAAGTTTGTTTAAAAACAAATCTAACCGTTCAACAATTGGAATATAAATGAAACGGCTTTTTATAATCGCCATTATTGCGCTGGTCGGGCTCTCCGCTTGTCGCCATGAACTTCTGAAAACACCTGTCAGCTATGATTATTCAAAAATGAATACGGAAACCGTCCATTTGCACCGCCAGATCGAGTCTTTTTTATATCTGCTGGAAACCAACGGCTATCCGGTCAAAATCTCAGCTATGACACGGATCGACAGCCTGCGGATAGATGACCGGTCAAAAAAAATCACTGTCGATTTTTCAAAATTGTTTTCCTTTGCCCCTTTTCGTGAAGACAATGTACAGGCCCTGTACACAGAGTTAAAAAAATCGATAGACGACGACTACAGGGATTTCGATATTGAAATACGCACGCTAAACCAGCCCATCGAAAACCTTATCCCAAACCTTTACCGCGCCCCTGGCCATGTGTTTGATAAAAACCGCATACCCAAATCCGGCCAAAAACCACCGCCCATTGTGCGCCGGATTAGTAACTTTCCACATCCGTCAGCAGGATTATACAACAACAATTTGGCTATATGGCCAAGTCATGGCTGGTATTATAACCAGGACCAGGACCGCTGGATGTGGCAGCGCCCCCGCATGTTCGGCACCGTGGAAGACCTCTTTCCCGAGTCTTTTGTTATCCCATTTATCCTGCCGATGCTGGAAAATGCGGGCGCCAATGTTTTTATACCACGGGAACGCGATTTACAAAGCAGCGCCGTCATCATCGATAATGATTTTTATACACGTGGCGCATCCCGTTCCAGTTATGCAGAAAATCATAATAATAAAAAAATTCGCTGGCATAATGGCAAAGAAAAAGGCTATGCCATTGGAACACCGCCATACCCGATAAATTTCAACCCCTTTCAGAGTGGGAGCTATCGTATATGTCCAAGCGATACATTGGCTACAAACGGTATAACCTGGACACCTTCACTGCCAGATTCCGGCTATTATGCCGTCTATGTTTCCTATCACCGTTCGGGCCAGAACATTGATGACGCCCATTACACCGTTAAACACCTTGGCGGTCAAAGTGAATTTCTGGTCAACCAGCAAATAGGTGGCAACACCTGGGTTTATCTCGGCACATTTAAATTTTCCAGCGGTCTCCATCCGGAAAAGGGCAGCGTAACCATAGACAACAGAAGCGCAACCGTGGGTAGAACGGTAAGCGCCGACGCCGTGAAATTTGGCGGTGGCATGGGTACCGTGCTGCAAAATGGCCGTACCAGCGGACGGCCTGCTTTTGAAGAAGGCGCCCGTTATTGGCTGCAAACCGCCGGTTTCCCGGACACTTTGGTGTACAATATCAATGGCAATACATCCGACTATAAAGATGACTACCAAAGCAGGGGGGAATGGGCCAATTATCTCAAAGGCGCTCCCTTTGGGCCGAACAAGAACCGCGACGTATCCGGGATGGGCATACCCATCGATCTTTCACTGGCCTTCCACACTGATGCGGGTCTAACCCGCGGCGATACAACTATCGGTACGCTGTCTATTTACAGCCTCACCGGCGCCGATAGCGACGGCACATTTCCCGATGGGATGTCCCGTTTGGCCAGCCGCGATCTTGCCGATATTATGCAAACACAAATCGTCGATGATATACGTAATTTGTATAATCCAAAATGGAACCGGCGCAGTTTACGCGAGGCCCAATACAGCGAAGCCTTTCGGCCCAATGTACCGGCTGTCCTGCTTGAACTTCTATCCCATGAAAACTTTACCGATATGCGTTATGGTCTCGACCCCCGCTTTCGCTTTGATGTTTCCCGTGCCATTTATAAAGCCATGCTTAAATTCGTAGCTTTCCAGGAACAGCGCGCCTATGTGGTACAGCCCTTGCCGGTGACACACTTTAACGCGCGTTTTACGGATAGCGGAGATGTACTTTTAAATTGGCGTCCACAGCGTGATCCGTTGGAGAGCTCTGCCGGAGCGACAAACTACAAGATATATAAACGCAGCGGCAATGGCGGATTCGATAGCGGCCGGATCGTCGATTCCACAAGCGCGCTTATAAAAAACATCCGGCCAGGGACTATCTACAGTTTTAAGGTGAGTGCGTTAAACAGTGGGGGCGAAAGCTTCCCATCTGAAATCCTTGCGCTGTGCCGCGTTGCAAACAAACCGACCCTGCTCATCATCAACGGCTTTGAGCGCATCGCGCCCCCCGGGGCCATCGAAACGAATGATTTTTCCGGCTATAATTACGATCTTGACGGGGGTGTTCCTTATGGCGAGGAATTGAAGTTTACGGGTAATCAGTTCAATTTTAATAAAAACGAACCCTGGCACACGGATGACGCACCGGGCCATGGTGCAAGTTTCGCCGATCAGGAAAACAGCATCGAGCCCGGTAACAGCTTCGATTTTTGTTACGTACATGGTCAGGCCATCCGTCAGGCCGGATATGGATTTGTCTCTGCTGGCAAGCGGGCGGTAATGGACGGCATGATAAATATGAACGATTATCCTGCTGTGGATTTAATCCTTGGGGAAGAAAAACTGACGCATTGGCCGCATGCCTTTGCAGACTCCGCGCGCGGGCTGGCCTATAAAGCCTTTTCGGGCAAACTAAAAAGCCGGATAAAAGACTATTTGCTGGGGCATCACGGCGCCATGTTTGTCAGCGGGGCCTATGTGGCAAGCGATCTGTTTGTCCATACCAAGAAATATCCCGATGTGGTGTTTGGGCGGGATATCCTGAAAATCTGGATAGAAGCCGGTCACGCTTCGCGCAAAGGCACTGTTATAACCAGGCTAACCAGTCCTTTAAAACTGCCCGCTGAGTTTCATTTCAACACTTCGGATTCACCTGATATTTACCGGGTGGAAGCCCCCGACGCTTTTACCGGCGTAAACGGTGCGCAAACCATTATTCGCTATAAAGAAAACCGTTTCAGCGCCGGCACGGCCTATAGAGGCCTCGATTATGGAATTGTGGTCTTTGGCTTTCCATTCGAGACCATCCATGGGCAAATCCCGAGGAACGCGATTATGAAAGGGGTACTGGGATATTTGCTTCGGTAAATATTCAATATCCCAATTTTACAATCAATTATCTATTTTGAAAGAAGAGTATTAAATAACTCAGGAGCGTAATCCAATACCCAGTTTATCGCCCCGGGAGAAACTTTTACCCCATGTGCCGCCTGATTTGCCAACGCTACCAAATCCATTAAACCTGAAGCGGGGCCGGGCGCGATCCTGCCTTTTTCTTCCAGTTCTTTTATGGCCTGTTTTAGCGAGTCCTTGCTGCCAAGTTTGTATTCCGCCGCCATCTTACGGATCAGTTTTTCGATCTCAATCCTAAATCCAACCAGAGCCAAATTCGGATCGGTTGCCGCAATTTCCCGCAGATAATCCAAAGAGCTTACAGCCTGCGCGACTTCAGCATGCACATTTGGATTGGATATATCACCGGGAGTAATTTTGGCAAAAACCTTTTTGGCGTCCTTTAAGGTGATTTTAAAGCCGCCCGGTAGTTCAAGCGATTTTAAATACGGAAAGAAAAAAGGTAAAAAGCCCAGGACCAACAGGACAAGGGTTATGTTGTCGATCTTAACCTCGGGAAAGAAAAGATGCACAATAATTAAGGCGAGGGCGATAATGCTGATAAGATATTGTTTCATTTTAAACCAAAAAAATATGTAGGACTAACATCTTTTACCATTAAATCCATTCTATAAAATCATAAGTGTCCGGTTAAAATTGTATGAACGACATTCAAGAAAAAATAATAGAAATTTTGGCGAGTAAAGCATGAGAAATTCTGACTGTTTGAGTCCCGAGTACTCGGGACGAGTTTCAGAA
>CAYWBI010000090.1:0-15595 GCA_964456445.1 uncultured Calditrichaceae bacterium | reverse complement strand
TCTTTTTGTTATTAAGGATTTTTTGTCTTTTATCACTAAAGACTTTTCTGTGTTCAGTGCTTCCCGGATCAACATTTCCGGTTTTTGCACCACATTTGGTGCAAAAATGAGCTTCGTCGGATAACGCAAATCCACAATTGGTGCAAAACCTGGCCATAAAATTACTCCTGTCTTATCCGGTTGCCATATCTGGCGTCCACGAGTTGTATGATATTGTCCCTGGAAAAAGATCTTTCCTGGATTTTTTGATCGATAAATTTTTTAACTTCCCTTGCGCCGCGCGGATGATCACAATTACAGTCTTTTAGCTTATCAATTTGACATTGTCCACAGGTACATGAAAATTTTGAGATTATCGCTTCGCGATCAGATATAGACGCCAATATAATGTCCTTTTTATCCGGCAGTATATCCAGACCCGGGGACACCGGTAGCGCTTGTTTTATATTGCCACGAAATTTTCCTGCGCCATACTGCTCCTGGTATTGTGGCTTTATCCATCCATATTGAGCATTGACTTCCCGTATAATACTTCCGGGCTTCATCTTTTTTTGTAATCTGCTGCGTATAAACTTCCGCTCCTGAATGGCTGTGGCGCATTTACAAATATCGAGTGGCTGTTCGCCACATGTGCCGCAGGAACAGATAAACTTTGATGCAATATCACGGACATTGTTTTCGATGGCCGGATTGTTACTTTTTTGTTCGGCTATTGCAAGCGGTTTAATATCGCTCGTGGCTTTTGGAACAACAGTCCGGCTATTTGGAATCATCATATAAATTACAATGCCTGCAAATATTAATGCGGCCAACTTGAGGGGAGCTGACGATGTTTGTGCGTTTTGTGGCCTTTTCGTTGATTGCCGTTTAGGATTTTGCTTTTGTTGGGTTGTTTGTTTAGTAGGTGCATTGACTTTTAATTGTTCGCCACAATTAAAACAAAAATTCGCATCATCTGTATTCTCAGCCCGGCAGTTAGGGCAATTCCGGTCTGATGTTGTAGCAGAAAGACTGTTGCCGCAATCGGCACAAAATTTTGATCCTGGACTGTTTATATACGAACATGCTGGACATTTTTGTTGTGACGGCATCTTTATTTCTCCTTTTGCGTGGATGCTTTCAGTTCAGACAGCCGACGTTGCATGGCTAAAAAACTTCCAATAGTCAGCAAAATCGCACCGATCCACAGAAAACTTATAAATGGCTTTTGGCTTATTTCGATCACGACCTGGGATGGGGTAATTGCCTGCTGATTCGCGCTTGTGCCCAGCCCTTCAAAGGCAAGAGTTATGTTTTTCTGTTCGGCGTTAATGGCGCTAAGCGTTACCCTGGCTTTTGATTCCGAATCAATGCCCGCGGATGGAATATCGGCAGGTTTATATGCACGCTCCTTGCCTCGTAACAGCATGGCCGGGGTAACAGTAAACGTTTTACCGCCCTTTTCGAATTGTAGGGAGGCAGCTACCCGGAACATACCATTGGTTTCATTATTGCCTAAATCAAAGTTGCTAAAGAGAATGTTATAACCTGCAAATTGTTTTTGTTCGCCCTTTTTGAGTATTAGCTCATTCCCGCTATTTGCAATTGATTTTTTTATCAGTTGTAATGGAGAAATATATAAATCATTCAATAAGCCTTCTTCCACATAAGGTTCACGCATTTCGCCACGGGTATAATCGTTCATATACAAACGAGGAACCGCTTGAACATTTTTGCTTCCGTGTGCCACATCAATAAGAACACCGTCCTTGCCATCCGGGCTGTGGTACGCTCCCTTATAGGTCATCTGATAGCCCATTGTGTGTTTTTGAATGTCCTGGGTGAGAACCGTGCGTTCGGTTTTTTCAAAGACTCCGGATATGATAATTCCCAGCAGCAAAAGCGCTGCACCTACATGTGCAAGGGGGGCAACAATCAGGCTCCAACCATTTTTGATCCTTGAGATTACGACAACAAGGTTTGTTGTTAAGGCAAATATAATTGAAAAGACAAAAAGAATATTCAGCGCGTTTTTCATGCCCAGTAAAACAACAGCTACCGCGGAGATAAGGGCAATGCTTGCTGAAAAGATCAGTTTACGGGCAATAATTGAAAATTTTTCCTCATTCCAACTTAGGACCGGTGCAATCCCCAGGGCAAGGGATAATAAAATTGCAATGGGCAGATTGACTACATTGTAAAAGGAAATATCTACCTGGGCAGGCTTGCCTACCATCATGGTTAGAAGCGGAGATGAGGTACCCACAAGTGTAAAAAATGCGCTTGCAAGAAAAATCAGCACGGAAATCACAAGTATATTTTCCTTTGTGATGCTTCGAAATTGGATAAAGGTGTAGGGAATATCATTTTTGCGGACATATAACAATGCAAAACCAAATATCAGCGATGCCAGAACATAAAGCGTAAGATAGGCCGAGATGCCCAGGTCCTCGAATGAATGTACCGAAAAATCCGAGAGGACACCGCTACGGGTAAGAAAAGTGGCGTACATAACCGCCACAAAACTAAGGATGGCCAGCGTGAAATTGGTTTTTTGCAGACCTTTTTTTATCCGGGTAACAAGCAACCCATGAAAAAGCGCTAATACGGTCAGCCAGGCAATAAGTGATGAGTTCTCAACCGGGTCCCATCCCCAGTAACCGCCCCAACCAAGAACCTTGTAGGCCCAGTAGGCGCCGATAATTATACCGGCCCCGATGGTTATTGATGCAAATAAAGTCCAGGGCAGGGCGATCCTTACCCAATTGTCATACTCCCTTTTTACAAGTGCTGCAAGCCCAATAACAAATGGTATGGCTGTAGCGGCATATCCTAAAAACAGAATGGGCGGATGGATGACCATCCATGGGTTTTGAAGAAGCGGGTTCAGCCCCGCGCCGTCCGGTGGGAAACCTTGTTGCAGCGTGAAAGGGCTTGCTTTGATAAGCAGCAAAAGAAATGCAGCCTGAACAATATTCAAAAAGAGCATGGCATAGCCTTCAAGATTTCGGGCACTGCGCATAAAAGCCAGACCCATAATTGCAATCAGCAATGCCCAGAGCAAAAATGAACCTTCCTGACCCGCCCAAAAGGCCGAGAAGAGATAACCGATGCCTAAGTCCCTGGATGTATAGCGATATACATAGGAAACCTGGAATTGATGCGAAAAAATAAGGTACCAAAGATAAAACGATGCCACACCGACAGATGCGGCCATAACATAAAAACCGCGTCTTCCCTGTTTAAGAAGATTGTTTAAAACCTCGTCAAAATTGTATTTGCGCTTTTGTGTTTTGAGTGTTGCAGCCCGGTAGTAGAACCAACCGGAGTACACACTCGCAAGTAAGGCCACAAAAATGCTAAATATGCCAGGTTTCATGATGCTTCCCTTTCTATGTATAAACTGTTAACCGTAGGATAGTTATAAACTGCTGCTTTGTGAATACGACCAATCTATGACCCCAGTTGTGCTGTTGATTAAACTTAGATAAAGCTCAATAGACGTTTTGTTTACAAAAAGATGTCCACCTATAAATCCTTCTACACCGATCAGTTTTCCGATTTTGACCGCGTTATGGGCATCTATGTTGCCATTTACCGATAAACTTTGCTCATCCAGTAATTTACTAAGATTGTCACGGGAAATCACGCGAAATTGATTTTCTTTTACCAAATGACTTATTATTTTTTGTTTTAGATTTTCCGCGTCAATTACGGAATTTTGCACAGGTATATCCCAAACGGCAATGGTATTAATTTTTTGTTCGTATTGCGCTAAATCTGAAATGGCTGATTTTATCATATTGTCAATCGTGACAGAAACGCTTGCCATGGTAGTTTTATTTTTTTGTTTTTTTTGGGATGGCTGTCCGCGGTGCATTCCCTGCATCATACAACCGGTAAGTGAATATATAAGAACAATAGTGATCATATAAGATAACAGGGCTTTGAAATGTTTTGAATAAAGGAGATATTTTTGAACGTTCATAATATTGTTTTTCCTATAAAAGAGTTTGAACTCCTATTTGCAAATTAAGTGCCAAAATTCACGAAAGAACATAGACTTTGATTATCTACGACTTTAACAACACAGCAGGATATACTCAGTTGAAAAGAGGGGAATATTCCACAAAGCACTGTTGAATATACTACTATAAATTGCTATTAACTTCGTCGATCTGATGATATTGGAACTGGAAATCACTGGGAACAACCCAGTTTGATGGCAATTCTTTTGCAAATGTTAAATCTGTGGTCTATAGTTTTGAGATATCATTTGTTTATTATCAACGGGTGATGAGTTGATATGTATTGTACCGTAATCTGATATCAGTCATAGTCATTCTGAAGACAAGCATAAGGCAGCATATAATTGATAACGAGAGAATTATAGGGGGTGTAAGTTATCTATATCAAAAAATAATATTATGATATTCGAATGCCAAATTGTGCAAGTCCCGTGAGTAAAAAATTATAAAAATTATTTATTCTCTTTAATTAAAAAAATAGTATTAATAAAATTCTACATCAACTATTCTATGGAGGGTATATGATTTTAGCCATTTTAAGAAAAGGCATGCTTCTGTTTTTTGGTTTTTTACTAATTTGGGCCTGCGACTCGAATAATACTTCCGTCACAGATTCCGGCACCATTATCCGTAGCGCCTCTGCAAGCTACAACGATGTTACGGCATTTAGTGGTTCGAAGAGTTCGACTTTAGGCAAGGTCTATGAGGTCTTACCTGGCCCCGCTGTAATGGACCCGGCAATGAGTCCAACGCCTTTTTCCGATAATATCAACTTAACAACTGGTTCTTATACATTTGAAGTTACGGATGTAGATGAGCAAGATTCGCCCAACTCCGGCGATGCGGCCGGTTCAGTCAATATTACTTTTACAGGTGATGATGGCCGACATTATAAAATTACAAACATAAATATAATTCATAAGCCTGATGGAGCCGGTGACCATACCTTCTTTGGAGGGGTGGGGCTAAATAAGATGATGCATGGAAATACCGGAATAGGTACAAATTTAATGCCTAAAATGTTTGCTTACATTACTCTTTGGGGACTTGCGGATTTAATCGATGCTGATACGGATAGTATTTTGGCTACTAATAGGGTGATACATATAATGACAGCCACTAATGTACGTGATGAAAATTTAAAAATGATACCTTCTGCGGAGATTGATTCATCGGATCATAATTTTTGGAAAAAACAAACACACATAATTCTTCCTCCGCAGGATATGCAAGGGAATATGGATTCTGTCCCCGGTACAAACTATGGTTTTTTACACATGATGTTTGAAGACGTTGACTTGTTTAGTTCAAGTCATGACTTTTCATTAGCGTATGAAGTTCTACCCGGAGCGGCGGTTATAAACCCTGCCATGAATCTGACACCGTTCTCCGATAGGGTTGGTTTGGCAAGTGGTTCTTTTACACTTAAAACAACGGATACGGATGAAAAAGATTCCGAACAATCCAGTGATAATGTGGATAAGTTTTCCCTGCGTTTTGAAAGACTGGATGGCACGGTTTTTACAATGGATGCAATTAAAGTGATTCATAAAGCAGATGGAACAGGCGATCACACCTTTTTTGGCGGAGTCGGGTATGATAAAGAAATGCATGGCGATACGGGAATTGGGACAGGGTTAATGCCTAAAATGCTGGCCTATATAACTTTATGGGGTATTGCTGATTTAAAAGATGGCGGTGGCAATGTATTGGCAAATCAGCGGTTGGTTCATATCATGGTCGCGTCGCGGGCCAGAACAAAAGATTTGGCGCTAATAAATGATGTTGATACAGATAAAACAGATCATAGTCCGGAAAAAGTAGAAGTACATGTTATTCTGCCGCCACAGGATACGGCGGGCAATATGGACCCCGTACCGGGTAGCGGACATGGTTTTTTACACTTAATGTTTGAGCAGGTATCTCTCGAAAAATAAGTATGTTAATTATACCGATATTTTTAATTTGTCCTTATTAAGATTGGTCAATCCGGAAGAAAAATGTCTGTAGTCATCATAAGATTTGGAGAGTATAAAGAAGCCCGGTTTAATCGGGCTTCTTTTTGTTGTTAAAGGGCCTTAATCACTCGTTGTAAACGTTCTCGTATTTCGATGGCAACTTCCTTTAGTTCTTTATTTTCTACTGCCATCATCGAAGCCATTGGGTCAACCGCCGCTATATCAATTTTCCCGGATTCAATTTCCTGGACCACCACATTACACGGTAGCATAGTACCTATTTTATTCTCGGCTATAAGCGCCTTGTGGGCAAATGGTGGATTGCAGGCGCCCAAAATACGATATTTGGGGAAGTCCACATCCAGTTTTTTCTTAAGAGTGGCCTGTACATCTATTTCGGTAAGAATGCCAAAGCCTTCGCTTTTTAGGCCAATTGTTACCTTGCTTATTGCTTCATCAAATGAAGACGCAATTATTGTGCTAAAATAGTATGTGCTCATGCTGTATTCTCCCTATTGGTTTGTGCTAAAATTTAAAATAAATTTTAGTAATTGCAACATATAAAAACAGAGTTGATTTATTTAATTTTTGTTTGAATCAAAATTTTATATTTTCTTTGTTACTTGTTGCCATTTAGAAACAGAACAATTATAAATCTAAGGTTTTTTCAGTTAGTACAGGTGTAAATAGTTGATTTAAAATTTGTTCGGGCGGTTTTATATTCTGTTATCCTCTGTCTAAGTTCATTTAAAACATGTGATTATTTAATTTCAATGGATGATGGTATATCAATATAACTATTTGTAATGAAGTGTTCCCGTATGTGGTTTATAATAAAGACACCGGACCCAATATGGAACCCGGCGCCCTGTTATAAAACTAATTGGCCATTTTTAGAAATTCAATAATTTTATCTACTTCGTCCGCAGTAAGGTTTGCACGAACCCGCATATGCTTACCTATCACATCCCATTGATTGTCGCTAAACGCCGATGGTGATGGGGCATTATGGCAGCGGACACAGTTTTCCCCCCATAGTAATGCGCCTGGTTTTATCTTTATTGGCTGCGATGCCGTACAGCTATACATAAATATCGTTACGAAGGCTAGCGTAACACTCACATAAAATAGCCTGATACGATGATTTACTTTCATCTTATAACTCCTTTTAATATTAAGTTAGAACCCAAATGCCCAGTGAAGAAAAATTGCGTCTTTTGATGCTGCTCCCGTTGCGCTTTCCCCTTGATGGCTTCCTGAATCGGTAATTTGATAGGAGAGTTTAATAACTGTGCGCCAGTCTAACCAATAATTTATCCCAAAGGCATACTGCGATTGATCTGATGCCCAAAGTGACTCGGTTGGAAAAGAAAGGGCGGAATAACGCCCAACGATTTCCAGGCTATTAAAAATATCTGCCCCAAAGTTAATCGGCCGGTAGGATAATTGTGCATAATAAGCTGAGCTATTATTATTAAAAGTATAATTGCTGGAATCTTCTTTATTAAAATATGTAGCTTTATCGACCCGTGTTGCATTGAACTGTGCCTTGATATCGATAACGCCACTCAATAAAGAAACCTTGCTTATATATGAAAAATCCATTGCATACAATAGTGCGCCAATATTTTCATATTGACTATCCTTGTTGCCAACTTTGCCATATAGTCCGGAAAAACCTACTTCCATAGCTGAATTAGATATTGGAAGAAAGGAAATCCGGCCACCGATAGCTTTATTGTTGTTGTTGTCCTCACCAAGATCATATAAAAGCATTCCAGCTTCGCCGGGCTCGGCATTGGGATCACTCCCGTCGTTCAGTGCAGGTCCATTGATTAGATAGATGGAATAACTCATCTTTTTAGAACCAAGTGGAATGCCACCCCGTAACTCAACACCCAGGTCCCGGGCCGGACCGACACCATCATGGCCAAAACCTAATGGTTTGCTTGTAAGACGATTTATCCAGGCAGGGTGCAGCTTTTCTGCAAATGTGCCAAATGGAAGCAGAAATTTTCCAAGACGTAATGTGGCATAGTCACTAAAAATATAAGACATGTTAGCGTACTCAAGTCCTATCCGCGTATCACCGTTTTCATATTCAATCTCCAGCTCCGATTCAAAAAGAAGTTTCTTGGATTGTCTCCAAAGAAAAATCGGATTAAAACTACCGCCCACAAAGGTGGTTTTATCTCCATGAACTTCCAAACCTGAATGAGCATATCCCCGAAGTAAAAAACGGCTTTCTCCCGGTTTTTCCTGTGCCCATGCAATGGCCGATATAAATACAAACAATATAACTATAGTACGCATGAATTCTTCCCCTTGTTATGTAAATGCTATTATTTGACAGCCAGATGACGAATATATGAAACAAGTTGCCAGCGTTGTTCTTCTGTTAACGATTCCTTATAGGAAGCCATTGGAGAATTACCGTTGGTAAGCTTCCAGAAAATCGCCCCATCACTTTGTTTTTGAACGCGTTCGGATGTTAAGTTTGCTGGTCTGGGGGTAAGCGCCATGCCCGCAATGCCATCGCCCACCCCCTTTTCGCCATGACAAATAGCACAGAGGCTTTTAAAGGTTGGCTCTACTTTTTTCCAGCTATCAACATTTTTTGCAAAAGGGTTTTCCATTTTATCGGCGCTTTTTGGTGCTTTCCAACTACTTCCCGAATCAGTAGGAGCTGTATAGTTGATAAAGGATAATGTTATAATAGCTGCCGCAGCAAGTATAAGTGCCCCACGATTTATATATGACATTGACATGTTTTTCTCCTGTATGTAGTAACAACTTAGTATTTTAGTGAACGTGATTATGTTCAAGTTCTTCGCTTTCATCTGCCGATACCGGCGAACTCCGCGGCTCTTTGTTTTTTTTGCTCATCATCTCCGTGGCTTCACTTAAAGCAATTGCTTTTAGAGATTGAATGCTGATTTTTCCTTTTCCGTTGATTAAAAAGCCAGCCTTGCCAGCACGTAATTCGGCACCATGCCCATGATTTTGTAATGTTTTATCAATATACCCCCGGAAATGCCCTTTACTGCCTACGGCTTTTAACATCACCCACCCTCGGGCCTTTGTTGTTGATTCGTCTAATATTTTAAGGGATCCGCCTCTTATGCGGCCTATACGTGTTGACGATGCGTCAACAGAGAAGAAATCATAATTATTGGCATCCGTAAAATGATGTATAAGAAAAAAGCGACCGTTAAAGTTATCAAGGTTGACCAGGGTGCTTAACTCGATATCCGTAATTGGTCCACCAGCCAGGAAGTATTGCGAACGCCCCTGATCAGTTGAAATAACCAATGTACTGTCCTTTGTTATGAATTGAATATTCTTCGTTTCTGATCGTGGGAATGAAAAGGAATTCAGAAAATCTTTTGCAGCCAGGGTAGATGCTTGCCAACTCCAGGAACCATTTATATCTGCTTGAAAACCTGATGGGATATTTACAGGAGTTTTTGATGAAGTTGTAGAAACCCCAAGTCCAAATTCAAAAACCAGACGTCCGCCAAGTTCGGCGGTTTGGGAGACAAGGAAAAAGCCAATTACGCCCAGTATAAGGAAGAAAAAATATCCATTCCTTTTTAAGCTGAAAGTCTTTTTCCGTAATACCAGACGGATGATCACGTATAAGGCAAGAAAAATTGCAGTGTAAAGGCCCCAGTCGGCATGCTGACTAATGGCTGTATAGGCCCGGGTAGGAATCTCAAGCGAATCGGCAGCCTCTCGTCCGCTGAAATAAGCCGAAACAGCGCCTATTGCGGCAAATGTGTATAATGCCAACACCGATGAACGTAGCCAGGTCTGTGTTTTTAAAAACAAACTACTAATATCCAGCAATACAGCCAATGAGATTAAGGCTATAGGGAAATGGATGATGAGGGGGTGAATATTGGGTGCCCACTCTGGTAATAATTGCATAATATACTCCTTGTAAAGATTATATTTTAAGATCAAACCCGACGGCAAAAGTATATTCCGGGCTTGATTCCCCGAAACCCCTCGAACCGTAGAAGGATATCCCGAGTACGTCTGTGATGGCCCTGTAGTAGCCGGCTGTTAACTGCCGGGGCGGCGTTAGGCCGTTTATAATAGCGCTGTATTCCTGGTAATAAAAAGTCACGGATGATCGTCCGTGACTTGCGTGTTTTCCAATACCAATGCCATAAGAAACGGGATTGGTATAATCTAACCCTTGTGGGTCTCCAAGGGCCAAATATCCGACATCCCCGAAAACTTTATAGGTTCCGTACATTTTACGAAAGGCAAGGCCGATGCCATAATCAAATTTACCAGAACTAAATAGACCGGACCCTGAAGATGTTGGAATTTTTATTTGGCCGGTGATAAATATACGTGGAAAATAATTCTCTCCCTGATAAAATTCATATTCGGAATATAAATATAGATCGGATATCCCAGCGGTATAAGCTGGATCGGACATCGTGGTGGTTTGACCCGCAGAATTGTCCGGGGCTGTACGATTATCCCGTTGTATAACCATGGGTAAAGAAGCTGAGATACTAAAGCGGTTTTTGCTGTAGCTTGCCCCCATATACATAACATAGTCCCGAATGGGCGCATCATAAATATAGGAACCTGTGCTGTAGGCCATTGTTGTGTTTATCGTAAATGATTCACCCGCGTAGACGATCGGACTTAATAGAAGAGAGAGCCCAATAACAAAAGTTTTAAAATATTCATACTTTTTGGTTGGCTGAGCGTTTAGATTTTTCATGATTACTTACTCCCCGTCTTCCCAGGATTTAAAGCATCATAGTTTTTGATCATTTTATCCATCGTACTTAACATACTTCCCATGTTTTTTTGCATATTTGCCATACGGGTTTTTACAATTTCATTTTTCATGAGCTTTTCATCGTTTAGCATGGCGTGCATCTGTTTCACCAATTCCTGCATTTTTTTGGTCATCTCACCCATCCTTTTGCCCATTTTCATCATTTTATTGTCATTGGAATTCATTTGGTTCATATTAGACTTATCGTCTTCCAGGGCTTTGACCATTTCCTCTGTATGCGAAACCATGTTGTTCATATTCTTCATCATTTGATCCATGTTCATCTGCATGTTCTGATGGTTCAAATGTTGCAAACCACCATGTTGCATGTTTTTCATTGCCTCGCGTATATTGTTGTTTTGAATCCCGCCTGCCTGTTGTGAATACGCCAATTGGGTTAAAAGCAGGAAGCCTAGGATTAACAGGATTTTTGGCTTATTGTTTACTTGTATAGTTCTCATTTTGAACCTCCAATGTTGGATGATGCAAATATTTTTGTGGCCGGTGTCTTATCCTTCATGCTGATAATCACTGCATATCCCACAATTTTTATAGACGTTTTTATAATGCAGCTTCACCCTCGACCCCGGTACGAATTTTTATGGCCTGTACCACGGGTGATACATAAATCATTCCGTCTCCGTGCAAACCGGTATAGGCTGATTTGCGTAACGTGTCAACGATAATGTCAGCATCCTGGTTTTTGCAGACCATTTCAATTTTTGCGATTTTTGAATACTTTCTCACAACCTCGATGGAGTATCTGGAATCATGGGGGTCTATAAGATGCTCGCCCAAGCCCATTACATCGAGAAGTGTAATATCCACCAAAGCTAAATCGGTCAGGGCTTCAATAACTGCATCCGCCTTCTCGGCACGAATAAATGCTTTTACTTCTTTCATTACTCTTCCTCCTGTTAAATTATTTTAAAAGGCCGGCAATAAATACCGGCCTCAGATCATTTATTTTCCGTCCGAATCATCAGATAATGCTTTTTCATCGGCGGCGAGCTCTGCCATGATTGTTTTTACTTCGCGTCCTTTCCATAGCTCATAGATTGCCGGGATAACAATCAGGGTAAGAATCGTGGATGTTACCATGCCGCCAATCATAGGCGCGGCGATACGTTTCATAACCTGTGAGCCGGTTCCTGAACCCCACATGATGGGGATAAGACCGGCCATGATCGCCATAACGGTCATCATTTTTGGCCGAACACGATTTACCGCTCCTTCGATAATGGCGTGATAAAGGTCGCTCATCGAGCGCATTTGTCCCTTCATTTTCATTTCCTTATAGGCATTGTCGAGATAAATCAGCATAATAACGCCGGTTTCCGATGCCACGCCGGCCAGGGCAATAAAACCGACGCCTACAGCCACGCTAAAATTGTAGCCGAGGAAGTACATAAACCAAATCCCGCCAACCAATGAGAAGGGCAAAGATAACATTACAATCAAGCTCTCTTCGATATTCTTAAAGTTGAAATAAAGCAACAGGAAGATGATGACCAGCGTAACGGGAATAACCAGTTGCAAACGTTTTTGGGCACGTTCCATATATTCATACTGCCCGGACCATACAAGGCTGTAACCCTCGGGGAATTTTACTTCCGCTTCCACCACCTTGCGGGCATTTTGTACATAGGTTCCCACATCAATGCCCCGCAGGTCCACATACAACCAGGCCGTGGTGCGCGAATTTTCACTTTTTATGACCGGTGGCCCCTTTTTGATTTCCACATTGGCCACATAGCTTATGGGTATCTGTGCGCCCGATGGCGTTGGGACAAGTGTGCGTTTTAAAGCTTCCAGGTTGTCACGCAGTTCACGCTTATAACGGACATTGATCGGATAACGCTCCAGCCCTTCCACGGTATAGCTTACATTCATCCCGCCGATCGCAGACATTATAACCTGTTGTACTGCCCCCACCGTCAGCCCATAACGTGCCGCTTCTTCACGTTTGATATCCAGATCAAAATAATTGCCGCCCACCGCTTTATCGGCAAAAACACTTAACGTTCCTTTGACGCTTTTTAATACATTGGATATTTTTTCACCGAGTTCGGACAGGGTTTGTAAATCCGGCCCCATGATCTTTAGGCCGACCGGCGTCTTTATTCCCGTGGACAACATATCAATACGGGTTTTAATCGGCATGGTCCAGGCATTGGTCAGCCCTGGGAAGTCGATCGCCGCATCCATCTCTTCTATCAATTTTTCCTGTGTCATGCCCGGACGCCATTTTTCTTTTGGTTCCAGCATAATTGTTGTTTCGATCATAGAAAGCGGGGCCGGATCGGTCGCTGTTTCCGCCCGCCCAATTTTACCGAAAACATGGTGCACTTCCGGAAAACTTTTGATTATCTTATCCGTTTGTTGCAGGATTTCTTTTGCCTTGGTAATGCTCAGCCCCGGATCGGTCGTTGGCATGTATAAGATGTCGCCTTCGTTTAACGGGGGCATAAATTCCGAGCCGATGTGTTCGATGGGATAGATAGAGATGATCAGTACCACAATTGACGCGATGATTGTGCTCCATTTAAAGCGTAGCACAAAATTTATGACCGGTCGATAAATTTTTATAAGAAAACGATTGATGGGGTTTTTATCTTCCGGCATAATTTTACCACGGATTAAATAACCCATAAAAACCGGAACAACGGTAAGCGCAAGTAACGCAGCTGCGGCCATGGAATAGGTTTTGGTAAAGGCCAGGGGTTTAAATAAACGGCCTTCCTGTGCCTGCAGTGTAAATACCGGCAGAAACGACAGGGTAATGATCAGCAAAGAGTAAAACAGCGCCGGTCCCACTTCTTTGGAAGCATCGATGATAATTTGCCAGTGGTCTTTTTTGCCGCCATCACGCTCGATATGTTTATGCGCGTTTTCGATCATTACAATGGCGGCGTCCACCATTGCCCCGATGGCGATGGCGATACCACTAAGCGACATAATGTTGGCATTCAGTCCCTGCCAGCGCATAACTATGAAGGCCATCAGGATACCGATTGGCAGCGTGAGTATGGCCACAAGGGAACTACGAAAGTGCATCAGAAAAAGCATGGTCACTAAGGCAACCACGATACTTTCTTCCAGTAATTTGTCCTTTAGGTTGTCGATGGCCCGTTCAATTAATGATGAACGGTCATAGGCCGGTTGTATGGTAACACCTTCGGGTAATCCTTTTTGCAGCTCCTTTAATTTCTCCTTTACCCGTTCGATGGTTGTAAGCGCGTTTTCGCCATAGCGCATCACAACCACGCCGCCAACGGCTTCGCCCTCACCGTTTAGTTCTGCCAGCCCGCGCCGTAGTTCTGGGCCGATGTGGACGTCGGCAACCTGTTTTATGGTTATAGGGGTGCCGCTTTTATCAACGCCAATTGGAATTTCTTCGATATCTTTGATGGATTTTATATAACCAAGGCCGCGGACCATAAACTCGGTTTCGCCCATTTCCATAATTTTTCCGCCAACATCGTTATTACTCATTTTTATGGCCATGCGTACTTTTTGAATAGGGATATTGTAGGCCAGCAGCTTATTGGGGTCCACTTCAACCTGGTATTGTTTTACATAGCCGCCGATGCTGGCAACTTCCGAAACGCCGGGTACGCTGGTCAGTTCATAGCGTAAGTACCAGTCCTGCATCGAGCGCAGTTGTTGAAGGTCATATTTGTCCCCGCCGTCCAGGGTATATTCATAAACCCAGCCCACACCGGTGGCGTCCGGGCCAAGCGAAGGGGTAACCCCCTGGGGCAGGCGGCTGGAAACATAATTGAGATATTCCAATACGCGGCTGCGCGCCCAGTACATATCCGTTCCGTCCTCAAAAATAATATAGACAAAAGAGAGACCGAAGAAGGAATAGCCACGGACGACTTTTGCAAAAGGTACGGCCAGCATGGCCGTCGTTAAGGGATAGGTTACCTGGTCTTCAACAACCTGGGGGGCCTGTCCGGGGAATTCTGTAAATACAATAACCTGAACATCGCTTAAATCCGGGATGGCGTCCACAGGCGTATCATATAAAGCATAGATGCCGCCGAGGGCCACAAAGATGGTAAATATGATCACCAGAAAGCGATTGTTTACCGATGCTTCTATAAGTTTTTCTAACATTTTATAAGACCTTTCTTGAATTGACAATCCTTTTTAGCTACTTTACCTAAATATAAAAGGAAGAATTGTAATGAAACATGAATTTGATGTCATTATTGAACGTGATGCCGAAGGCTATTATGTGGCGACCGTACCCTCCTTGCATGGTTGCCATACTCAGGCTAGGTCGCTTGACGAACTTATGGAACGTATTAAGGAAGCCATTGAGCTTTCCCTGGAAGTTGGTGAGATCTCTCAGCAAAATCATTTTGTGGGCATTCAACGTATTGCAATTACCCAATGACAAAACTTCCACGATATAATGGTAAAAAAATAATATCCATATTAAAAATACATAGCTTTGAGCAAATTCGGGTAAAAGGTAGTCATCACTTTTTGCGTAGTTCAAATGGATTGACCACAATCGTGCCGGTTCATGGCTCCGAAATAATTGGACCCGGTCTACTTTCAAAAATTCTAAAGGATTGTGACCTGACAGTTGACGATTTTCTTTCCACATAATCATTTTGCCCATTGCATGTAATGTTTTTCTAATGTTTATCATTTGAATTTTTCTTCATTTTGGGTTTTTGTGGCATATCCATGCCATCACCACATTTCATTGTGCCTTTGGCGTCTTTCTCATGATTTTTCATTTTAGAATGATCCGGGGTGGGTGCGTCCTCATCTCCGTTTCCCTTAGCGCTGGTGGAATTCGT